>JACZJK010000035.1 GCA_014860575.1 Bacteroidales bacterium | reverse complement strand
CTTAGGGCTTAGGGCGGGGGAAGAATTACGAATGACGAATGACGAATGACGATTTGTGCAGTAAAAGCTGGACTTGTGCAGGATGGAGTTTGGTGTGGAAACTGGTTGAGTGTTAAGGATTTGTTAAATTTTTTAAATGTTGAGCCATTTTGAATTTCGCGGTGTTTAATATCGATTTTATTCAAATTGCTATCGTTTCCATTCACCTTCACCCAAACTGAAAGCCATGAAATCTTTTCCAGAGTTAGATACTGACCTTTCAAATGCCGGAACCGATCTGGAGTTCATACGACAGATTCCCGGACGCAGCAGCAAACTAAAATAACTGAAAAGTGACCCTTACTAGTTATGTATAACTGTACCAAATAAAAACCATAAATCGAAAATAACATGCCAAACAAATTACTAACATTTGTAATGACACTTTTTATATCTTATAGTGCAGTAGGACAAGTCAAAGATTGTAAAGTCCTATTAGTCAAACGAGACTATCTTAAAGAAAATTTTATCACGAATATTCCTTTAAGCAAGGATGATTCAACTTATGTGACTTTGCTCCAAGATGACCCCAATTATTTAAATATAAAAGGGGGAATTGAATTTGACCATAGTGCAGTTAAATCACATTATTTGATAATTCAGTTTATTGATAACAACAGCAATTTTATTCAAAACCAAAATGTAGGCATTCAAACAATTTCATTAAAGGAAATGAGTGGTAACAGACCGGCTGACATAATACCAAGTACATTTACACTTGATAGAACCTACATTTTAATAGATCTCAATAGATTAGGTGACAACCCGAAGAATGAGGAAGTTATTGAGATTGAGATAAAATTGAACAATAGTCAAATATTTAAAAGATACTTCAAATATATTAATGGTTGGCAAGCTTATAATTTTGCTAATAACAAATTTGGTTTATGGTTACCAATTAATATGTATTCAACATCTTTTGACAGAAGTGCAAATGGTATATTATTTACAGCAATGCCTATTGGACTTGCATTAGGTGGAAAATACAATATTAATCAAAATTTTTATATTGGGATTTCCGGTACTTTGAATTATACAATAGCAAACGCTACAAACTCAACAACAGACAATTCATACTATTTTCAGGACTTTTCGGTTGGCCCGTTGATTGATTTAGGTGGTTACGCTTATCTAGGTTATACTATGCCAGTCAACTTAACAAGTGAACCGTCAAAATTAAAATCTCAATTTGTAATAGGAGTTGGACTTAAAATAACTGAACTTCTGACAGGAAAATGATAACAACTGTACATTAATATGATATTGCTACAATAGCAGGGCTTGGTGGTAATTTAGTCGTTGTTGCGCCGCGTTGGCTTTTGTCTCTGTAGAAAGTGACGAAGTCCGCACTGGCGAAACAGTCATGCAATAAAGCGGAATAAATCCGCTAAGGTGGTTAAACAAAGGTCGTTCACAAAACTCATCCAATTCGATTAATCATTGCCAACTTCAACCAACTCCAATCACCTCCCCCCTCTCTCCCCAAACAAATCCATCGCAAAGCCAATCAGCAATTGGTCGTTGTGCTCGAAGGTGATTTCGTTGGCGCCGAAAGCGTATTTGGCGATGATAGTGGCAGGGGCTGATTTTAGCTCAAGACCCAGTGCAACGGAGGCATGATAATCCCATGCTACTGCTTTTTCCCTTCCGGTATCGTAAAATGTTTTGGCATGCACCAGGAAATAATACGCTTCCATGACAGGAATATAATAATAGATTTCGCCGGAGAGCAGGAAGGCATTTTGCTTGAGGGATTCATCAGGGACTTTTATCTGGTTGTAATAACTTATACCCGCCGCTACCACAGGTTTCAGGCGTAACCTGTCGTGCCCGTAGGTGAGGTTCACCAGGTTAGGGATGATGCTTTCAATATTCAGATTGACATTTATTCTTGCATTGCTGAAAATCTGGTCGGCCTCTAAACCGCTTGAGGCAACTACATGATATCGCATTAATTTATCTTCCCACAAATTTGCATTAATTGGATAGATTTTGAAGTAATTGAGTGTATCAGCACTGAAAGTACTTAGCCGGCCTTCAGAAAAAAAGTAAAGCCCGATATTCTCAATCTTGTAGGGCTTTGAATACAAATAGTCAAGGCTTAATGTGAAATCTTCTGCCTGTGGGTCAAAACCTAAGTTGAAGAAGTTGCGGTAACGCGTCAGATTGCCAGCTAACGTAGCCAGCACTTCATCAATCTGCTCAACAGAAAGACCAATTTTACCCTTACTTGCTGATCTCAGCTCATTGATTTCCAGCGTTAGCGTATCTTTGTTTTTTGTTAAGAACTTCAAATCATTTTTAGCTTCAAGATAGAAACTGCCAGGTTCTGAATTCAGCAATTGCAAAACAGGGCCAGCCTCCAGTTCATAGAAAACACTGAAACCTGAAGTAGTTAAACTCATTGTGGTTTTATAGTTTTCACCAAACATTACTGCCCAGTACTTCAGTGATGAAAGCCTAACCTCATCACCACCTAAAGCATTAAAAGCATCAATTGAATCATTGCCGGGAATTTTAAAATTTACCCTGACCTCCAGAGAGGGTATATCAGAAAAAGTATCAATATCAGCTTCTACTGAGTTTATTTTCAAATTTGTCTGAGCCGGCAAACATGTTGCACAGCAAAGGAAAATTGCCGCCGTATATAATATTTGTTTCATAGTTGCATATTCTTAAACCCTTGATATAGAACTTTTCTTAACAAGATGTATGATGCAATCCCCAAAAGTCGTCCACTTGTTAAACAAAACACGAGAAAGGGAAACCCGGTATTTCAAATCCGGGCGTGTGTTCCCATCGTTATCAACGACAGGTTCTTCTGCAACAAACTTACTCAAGGCTGTTAAGAATGCATCAATTTGCAATTCATGCAAATGTGCCGTTGAATACTTATCAATTTCGCCATCAAAATCGGCAATTGTTTTAAGTGCCCTGCTCACAAGTTGCCGGGCCGTTTCCTCTTTTATCATAACTTTAATAGTTTGGGTGAATAATTGATGAATACTTAAAATTCTTAAAAATGAGGTTGTAAAGGTAGTGAAAGTGAGTCCTCAGCGCAAGAGGCAAAACAACAAATTCATGAATGAGTCAACAATAGCCTGGTTTTTATGTTTGTTTTAGCGTAACAGTTTAAAAATACCCTATGATCAAACCTGACAAATCTTCGGGCTTTATCTCACGCTTTCTTGGCGGTGTTGAAAGAGTCGGAAACAAGCTTCCCCACCCAGCTACATTGTTTGCCATGTTTGCAGGTTTTGTGATCCTGCTTTCAGGCATCGTCAGCCTTTTTGATTTTTCAGTGATCCATCCGGGAACGGGCGAGAAAATTGAAACCGTCAGCCTGATGACAGTGCACGGTTTACACCTGATTATTACTAAAATGGTTACCAATTTCACCAGTTTCGCTCCGCTTGGAACAGTTCTGGTGGCGTTGTTGGGAATTGGCATCATGGAATCCAGTGGACTCATGTCAACGGCTCTGCGAAATCTTGTGCTTGCAGCTCCCAAACGTTTCCTCACTTTTGCAATCGTATTTACAGGCATTCTCTCAAATACCGCCAGCGAAGTTGGCTATGTGGTACTAGTTCCTTTGGGTGGCATGATTTTCCTGGCAGTCGGGCGAAATCCGATCGCGGGCATCGCGGCAGCTTTTGCAGGCGTTTCGGGGGGTTACAGTGCGAACCTTTTGCTTGGAACCATTGACCCTTTGCTTGCCGGGCTTTCAGAAGAAGCAGCACATATTGTTGATCCCAGCTATGAAGTCAACCCAGCTGCCAACTATTATTTCATGTTTGTAAGCACTTTTTTCATCGCCGCCGCCGGAACATGGGTGACTGAAAAAATCATTGTACCGAGGCTGGGAACCTATAAAGGAACAGCAAAACCAGAAACCCTCAGCCAACTTACCACCGATGAAAAAAAAGGGCTCAGATACACATATATTACTTTGGCAGTACTCGTGTTGATCATGCTTTGGGGAGTTTTTCCAATAAACGCTGGTATATGGGATAGCATTCCTTTTACCGGCTTTCTGCGAAACCAGGAAACCGGAAGTCTGTTACGATCTCCGTTTATGTCGGGCATTGTTGCCATCATTTTTATTACTGCCGGTATATTAGGTATTGCTTATGGGATCGGGGCTAAAACATTAAAAAGCAATCATGACGTCATCAATGGCATGGGCAAATCCATGTCAACATTGGGAACCTATATCGTGCTCGTATTTTTTGCTGCACAATTTGTAGCTTATTTCAACTGGACCAACCTGGGGCTGATTACAGCTGTAAAAGGCGCCGATCTTATCGGCTCAGTTGGCATGGGACGAATACCGCTCATGATCAGCCTGGTGCTGCTTGCTGCAATTATTAACCTTGTGATTGGCAGCGCCTCAGCCAAATGGGCCATCATGGCACCGGTTTTTATTCCAATGTTTATGCTCCTCGGATATTCTCCGGAGTTCACACAATTAACTTACCGGGTGGGCGACAGTGTAACTAACATCATTGCTCCCATGATGTCCTACTTCGCACTGATAGTTGCCTTTGTTGAAAAATACGATAAGCGTTCAGGAATCGGAACCATTATTGCCACCATGCTGCCTTACACTATTGTATTTTTGATTGTATGGCTAGCCTTGCTCATTCTATGGATAACGCTCGGCTTGCCAATTGGGCCGGGAGCGGAGATGTATTATGCGATCTGAGTAAATAAATTTTTTACCACTCAGACACTAGGATCATTGAGAAACACTAAGTGAATCCTGGTGCCCCCAGTGCCTTAGTGGTTTATAACTAGAGAATAGCTCAACACAAATTTACTACCTTTGGCTGGTTGTAAAACCAAACCGTGAATATGCTTTCAATGAAAAAGCTCTTCCTTCTTCTGCTTCTTGCCTTTGCAGCACTATCTGTTGCAGCACAAAATTTCAGCATTGGCAGCACTTCTGTCAATTTTATTGATCCGGAAAGAAACAACCGTGTTATTAATACCAATATTTACTATCCTGCTGAAACTGCGGGCCAAAACGTTCCGCTTGCAAGCGGCGAATTTCCTGTGATTGCTTTCGGGCATGGTTTTGTGATGGTTCACACAGCATACGAGTTTCTTTGGTTGGATTTGGTTCCCAAAGGCTATATTCTTGCTTTTCCAACAACCGAAGGATCAATTTCACCAAGTCATCTGAATTTTGGCCTTGACCTGGCTTTTATCATTTCGAAAATGAAAACAGAGAACCTGGATGAAACTTCTTTGTTTTATGAAGCCGTTGCTGAAACCTCTGCAATCATGGGCCATTCCATGGGCGGTGGCGCTGCATTTCTGGCTTGCGAAAATAATGCTGAACCAACAACGATGGTCACTTTTGCTGCGGCAAATACCAATCCTTCTTCGATACAGGCAGCTGCGAACGTAAATATTCCCACGCTTCTTTTTGCCGGCGAATTTGATTGTGTGACCCCGCCTATTCAGCACCAGTATCCAATGTATGAAGCAACGGCATCGCAACAGAAAATCATCATTGATATTTTTGGCGGAGGGCATTGCTATTTTGCCGATTATAATTTTTTGTGCTCTTTGGGCGAAGCTTCCTGCATTCCACAGCCACTGATCAACCGTGAGCAGCAACAATCCGTAACGCTTGATTTTCTGAGCCTTTACTTTGATTTCATGCTGAAAAACAATGCCGGTTCCTGGCAGATTTTTCAGGATTCATTGCAATCCTCATTGCGCATTGATTACCTGATGGACTGGAATACACTTTCCGCCAGTATCCAAAAAGATGAGCCTTCCTTCCGGATTTTTCCGAACCCATTCCGCAGCAATATTATTGTCGAATTCCCGGTCGGGATGCCCTACGACAGCATCATTGTCTGGAACAGCCTGGGACAAGAGATGCATAAGGCATTGCTTCAAAACGGTTCTCAGTGCGAGATTGACACGCGTTCGTGGCAAAAAGGCGCGTATGTCGTCATGCTGGTTTCGAAAGACGGGATCGCAAGGAAAAAAGTTTTTAAACGATGAGCGGAACTCCTGTAAGGTTATACCCCTGGGGGCATTCGCGCCGCTTCAATGCTTACAGTGAGCATATCCGCAAAGTATTTGGTGCCAGGGTTCAGAAACTCTCGCTCGATGCAGGTTTTTCCTGTCCGAACCGCGATGGAACTATTTCCACGGGTGGTTGTACATTTTGCGACAGCGATGCCTTCAACCCTTCCTATTGCCAGCCTGAAAAATCAATAGCTCAACAACTTACCGAGGGAATTGAGTTTCACAAAAAGCGATATCGCCGGAGCAGTAAATACCTTGCTTATTTCCAGGCATTTTCAAACACCCACGCCCCCTTATCGCAACTGAAAACACTTTATGAAGAAGCGCTTGCCATGCCTGACGTAATCGGGCTTGTGATAGGAACCCGGCCCGATTGTGTGAACCCTGAAAAACTTGATTATCTGGCTGGTCTGGCAGAAAATTATTATATCATTATTGAATACGGGATCGAATCATGCAACAATGAAACATTGCAAGCCGTCAATCGTGGGCATACTTTTGAGCAGGCTGTTTGGGCATTGGAAGAATCGCGGAAGCGCGGATTAAAAACAGGCGCTCATTTTATCATTGGCTTGCCCGGTGAAAGCCGGCATCAGATTTTGGATCAGGCCAATACAATAGCCCAACTTCCGGTTGATACTATCAAATTCCACCAGTTGCAGATTTTAAAGAATACGGCGTTGGAAAACGATTACCTCCGGAATCCCGAAAAATTCCATCTTTTCTCTCTTGAAGAATATGTTGATTTTATGATCACATATATCGAGCTATTGCCCCCTCAAATGGTCATCGAACGTTTCACAGCCGAAGTACCACCGCGTTACCGGATCGCACCCGATTGGGGCAATTTACGCACGGATCAGATCCTGACTATGATCGAAAAAAAACTGGAAGAAAAAGACAGTTGGCAAGGCAAAAGGTTTAAGCACCCTCTTCAGTAGGGAAAGCCGCTGTCTCAAATGGTAGAATCTTGTCATCCTGATCCGCCGCGGCGGAGAAGGATCTTCATTTAATTGTAAAACAGATTCTTCACTTCGTTCAGAATGACAAAAAACTATAAACCGAAAGATTTGGGACTGCCTCCTCTTTCAAATTGTTAACTTTGCTGTTCCAACCATCATCAGGAATTTAATTATCCCTTATCTTCTATGGCTCACAAAAAATACACTCACGTTTTCTTCGACCTCGATCACACTCTCTGGGATTTTGATACAAATAACCGCCTCACATTTGATGAAATTTTAGCCACGCACCGGCAAATGTATTCCACTATTCCAGCCATTGATGCATTTATGAAGGTGTATGTTAACCATAACAAGTCGCTTTGGGATCAGTACAAAAAAGGTTTGATTGAGAAAGATTTTCTAAGTTATCACCGGTTTAATCTCACTCTTGGTGATTTTGGCATTACAAACCCTGAACTCGCAAAACAAATTGCGGCCGATTATATCCGCATCAGCCCGACCAAGACAACATTGATGGATGGGGCTTTGGAATTACTCAACGAACTGAAACAAAAATATAAGCTGGGGCTAATAACCAATGGTTTCGATGAGATCCAGTTCGTTAAGATCCGCCATGCCGCATTGGAACAATATTTTCCACTTGTGGTCACATCGGAAGAAGCCGGTTGTAAGAAACCCAACCCTGAAATTTTTCATTACGCATTAAAAAAGGCGGGCGCGGAAGCCAGCAGCAGTATCTACATCGGCGATGAACCTGAGACTGACGTAAAAGGGGCAAAAGAGGCCGGCATTGACCAGGTGCTTGTGACTTTTGGTAAACATTTCGATGAATCCGGCGCTACGCATACCATAGATTCTCTTTATGAGCTTCGCAACATTCTTTAAAAACAGATACAATAAACCTTAACCTAAAACTTCATTCTTATGAAAAAAAACATTTTCTTCCTTGCAGTCATCTTTTTTGCAGCCGCCTGCGGACAGATGGCACCAAAAGAACAAGCTTCAGAAAAGCAAGCAGAAACAGAAACGGTTCTGACTGAAGCTGAACAAGCCTTTCTTGATAACTTAGCCAGCCTTTGCGGAAAATCATTTGAAGGAAAAGAAACATTCTCATTGCCCGGAAGAGACAGCTGGGCGGATAAAAAATTCATGATGCATGTAACCGTATGCGAACATGATAAAGTGCACATTCCATTCCACCTCGATGAAGACCGCTCACGTACCTGGATGTTCTTCGCCGACGAAGAAGGCCTGCGATTCCGTCATGATCATCGTCATGAAGACGGCACACCCGAGGATCTGACATTGTACGGCGGCTATGCTGATGGCAGTGGCTCTGCATTTATCCAGCGCTTTCCCGGGGATGATTACACCAACGAATTATTAAATGATGAGCGGGTTCGCCAGTGGAATGTGATCCTTGCTGAAGATCTCAGCACTTTCAGTTATCAACTTCTGATCAATGGAGAAATGGTTTTTGAGGCAATCTTTGATCTCACACTTTCTGTTGAGTAGCAGTAGGCAATAGCAGTTAGCAGTCTTGTAAATTACTCCTGTTCTCCATTACTCCATCACTCCAGTTCTCCAGTCTTCGGGAAGCTCAGCCACCAGAACCCATCACAGAATCGCTGCATCACTGTATCACTGTATTACTTGTATTACAGTTTCCTTACAAGCAACAAAAAAGGCCAGCCATTTCGGCTAGCCTTTTTTTATAATATCAAGCAGGATTGCTTAGCGCTTTGGCACTGGCACTGATTCTGCTGACTGGGTTGATGTCTTTGATGAGCAACCACCGCAAGTTTTTCCGGCTGTAGCACAACCAGCTTTGGCTTCGCCACCGGTGGTTTCGGCTTTTACATCTGAACCTGAAGTACAGCAACCTGATTTGGCTTCTTTAGCAGCAGTTGTATGTCCTTTGGTTTCGCAACATGGTTCTGAAGCTTTCTTTTCAACTGTCTGTTCAACTTTAACAGATTTCTTGTCAGTTTTTGGTGACTGTGCGTTTACGGTGATAAAAGCAACCAGTGCAATGAATGAGAATAATAAGGTGATTTTCTTTTTCATAGGATTTCGTTTTTTAGTGTTATGAAGCAAAAGTAAGGTCTTTTCGCAGATTTTTGAATTTTATAAATGTTAATGATTTGTTAAAACGTTCATTATATCGTTGCAATCAGGGTTTCAGCACCCCTAACATGCTGATTGGGTTTAACTTTCACATTTGCATGAAGCGGTAAAAAAATATCTACCCTCGAACCAAATTTAATGATTCCGAACTCAGACCCCTGAGTAACCTTATCCCCTTCACGAGGGTGGCAAACAATACGACGCGCAAAAGCACCAGCAATCTGACGCACCATAACAGGGCCAAATACCGGGTTATCAATCACAAGGGTGGTTTTCTCATTTTCAGTTGATGCTTTTGGCAGCCATGCAAACAAGTATTTGCCAGGATGGTGCTTAAAGTATTTAACCTCGCCTGTAAGCGGGGCAAAATTTACATGCACATCAGTAACGCTCATAAAAACAGAAACCTGTTTGCGTTTACTCTTGAAATACTCATCTTCCCACACATCTTCTACCACAACTACCTTCCCATCGGCGCCGCTAAAGATTTTACCTTCGGCATAGGCTGCACTTCGGGTTGGAACCCTGAAAAATAATGCCGTTGCTAAAACCAGCAACAAACCGGCTACGGCCAGCATAACTTCGATCCAGCCTAGTAATTTAAAAACAATGATTACGGCTGATACCAGGATGGCTACTCCAACCAGCGTCAGCAAAATAATTTTATATCCTTCAGTATGAACTTTCATTTCAGAAATTAAATTAAACAATGGCGTAAAAGTTAAACTCTACGCTTAAAATAGAACAATATACAAATAAGCAACCGGCGCTGACAATAACATGGCATCAAAGCGATCAAGAATTCCACCATGGCCCGGAAGCAGACTTCCGCTGTCTTTGACCCTAGCCTTCCGCTTAAGCATTGATTCGCATAAGTCTCCCATTGTACCGGAAACCATAATAAGAAACGCGATGGTCAGCCAATGGTAAAATGGAATCTGAGTATAAAATGTTGATATGACCAAGGCTGCTCCTCCTCCAATGACCATGCCACCCAGGGTTCCTTCCCAGGTTTTTCCTGGCGACAGGCGTTCAAAAAGTTTATGTTTCCCAAGCCACGACCCGATTATATAAGCAGCAGAATCGTAGACCCAAAGTATCAGCAAAAAAATAAGTACAATTCCCTTCCCTGAAATGCCGGCAATCTTATCGCCAACAATAAGGAGTGAGGCAAACAGGGATAGTGGCACAAAAATGAAAACAATACCGGCCAGCGTAGCCCCAATGGTTTGAACTGGATTACCAATTTTATCAAACATTGCAATCAGGAAAGGGAAAGTGAGTAATACCGGAAATGACCAAAGCCATTTCCCTTGTATCAAGTTAGCATTGAATGCAAATATTATTACGAAAGTCAAAATTCCAATAAATGCCCCTGCTTGCCTTGATTTTGCAGAAGATTCCGGGCTAACAAGATTATAAAACTCTTTGATTCCCAAATAGGATGTGACAAGCATAAGAAAAGCAAAATAATGGGATCCAAGAATAATTGAACCAACCATTAAAACACCAAAAACCAATGCTGTTAATGTGCGGGTTCGAAAATTGGCAGGCTTCATGGATTCGATTCACTGATTAGCTGATTGGCCTGGAAGGCATCTTCAACGTTTACGTATAATTCCACTTCTCCGACAAGATATAGTGAATCCTTCTTATTCACGACAACACATTCAATGTGGTGCTCGGTTAGTAAGCCTTTGATCACTTCCACCTGAAAAGCATCTGATGATCCATAAACCTGTATCCATCTTCCTTCTAGCATAACATGTTATGTGTTAATATCGTCTACCAGAAAAACATATAGTTCTTTAGGTCCATGTGCTCCCATAACAAGTGTTTTCTCTATATCCGCAGTGCGGCTGGGGCCGGTAATAAAACTGACCATTGATGGGAGGCGTTGAGGATATTTTTCTTTTAAGGCTGTGAACGCATGCTTTATTTCCGGAACCAATTGACTGGTGCGGGCTATTACAATGTGCACATCGGGCAAAATATTAACTATCCGACCCGGGCCTGATCGTGATGATACCATGATACTGCCAAGCCGGGCAACAAGAAATTCACAATAAGTAATTGATGCGCGAAGATCCTGAACTGTTTTGATATCGCTCTCAACCGGAACATCAGCCTGAACCAGCATCCGGGATAATTCAATGTTGCTGCAGTAAAGCGGTTGAAGATTGTTGGTCTGAACCAAAAGATTAAGTGTTGAAAGCATTTCATCCATGTTCTCACAGTAGATGAATTTCCCTCCAACTTTTGTTAATTCTTCAGCAAAAGTGATATCCAGGGCTTCGGTAATGGGTTCATACACTGCAGCTCCCATATCAATATCGGGGTATGGGTTCGCAGTTTTACTGATGAGCGCATTCCTGACACGCTTCAATACTTTCTCCCTGGTGGTGCTTTCGTCCATTATATCAGTAGCTTAGGCTTACACTTTTTTATCAGAGGGTTTGTCTTTTGCTATTTCTGTGTCCGGAACTTTTGGTGGATCTACAACTGGAACCGGTAGAATTGTTACAACCGGATCACCATTTTCGTTTATTACATGTGCTGGCTCATCATAAGGTCTTTTGCCAAAAATTGACTCTACATCTTCGCGGAAGATTACCTCATTTTTCAGTAGCAATTCGGCAAGTTGCTCTAGCTTAAGCCTATTTTCTGTAAGAATTGTTTTTGCCCGCTCAAAGGCCTTTTTAATCATTATGCTGACTTCTTCGTCAATTGTCTGGGCGGTTGCTTCACTATAGGGTTTACCCAGCATATATTCCTGCTGGCCACTTGAATCGTAGAAACTGATGTTTCCGATCTTTTCATTCAATCCGAAGTATGTTACCATTGCATAAGCCTGTTTGGTAACTTTTTCAAGATCATTCAGCGCACCGGTTGAAACCTTGTTGAAAATGATCAATTCAGCAGCACGGCCACCCAAAGCGGCAGTCATCTCGTCAAAGAGTTGCTCGTAAGTTGTAATCTGGCGTTCTTCAGGTAAATACCATGCAGCGCCCAACGATTTACCGCGCGGGATGATTGTAACTTTAACAAGAGGATGAGCATACTCAAGCATCCAGCTAATGGCGGCGTGCCCGGCTTCATGAAAAGCAATTACTTTCTTTTCCTGAGGGGAGATAAATTTACTGCGTTTTTCAAGGCCGGCTACGATGCGGTCAATGGCATCAAGGAAATCCTGCTTTTCAATCTGTTTCTTGTTTCGGCGCGCGGCAATAAGTGCCGATTCATTACAAACATTGGCGATGTCAGCGCCCGAAAAACCGGGAGTTTGTCTTGCAAGAAAGCCCAGATCGAGTCCGGGTTCCATCTTCAAATCACGGATGTGAACCTTGAAAATAGCAAGGCGTTCTTCCAGGTCGGGCAGTTCAACGTGAATCTGGCGGTCGAAGCGGCCGGCACGCATTAATGCACGATCCAAAATATCGGCACGGTTTGTTGCAGCAAGTATGATTACTCCTGTATTGCTCGAAAAGCCGTCCATCTCAGTAAGCAACTGATTGAGAGTATTTTCTCTTTCATCGTTCGACCCGGTTAATGGGTTCTTGCCACGGGCCCTTCCTATGGCGTCAATTTCATCAATAAAGATGATACAAGGGGCTTTTTCTTTGGCCTGCTTGAAAAGATCACGCACACGCGATGCGCCCACCCCAACAAACATTTCAACAAATTCAGAACCTGAAATTGAGAAGAAAGGAACTTTTGCCTCGCCAGCCACGGCTTTGGCAAGCAGGGTTTTTCCTGTTCCCGGAGGCCCGACCAGCAATGCTCCTTTGGGGATCTTGCCACCCAAATCTTTGTATTTTTCAGGATGTTTTAGAAATTCAACAATTTCCATTACCTCAACCTTGGCCTCCTCAAGGCCGGCAACATCGTTGAAGTTAATGCTTACACTCGAATCCCGGTCAAAAAGCTGGGCTTTCGACTTGCCGATATTGAAAATCTGACCGCCGCCGGCTCCACGGGTCATCATGCGCATGATAAACAACCAAACAACAACGAGAAGGATAAGCGGGAAAGCCCATCCCATTGCATCGCCCCATTTCCGCCTGTTTTCATTTATGAGATAGACAGGGTTCTGAAGACCTTCCTGAACCTTTTCAACATCTTCCTTGAAAGAATCGTATGAACCAATAATGTGCTGGTAATGCGGCCTGGAAGTGGTAGTTCCTTCTTCGCGGACACCTTCGTAACGATCCAGTGTCAGCTTATCATTTTTTATATAAATTTCGGCAATCTCACGGTTTACAACCACAATTTTTTCAACATCCTGGTTGGCAAGCATCTCACGAAATTCACCCCAGTTTACTTCTTTGGGACTCGTATCCCAGTTGCTCACCCACATTAGAATAAACAGCACAGCAAGTGCAGCATACACCCAATACAGATTGAACTTGGGTTTCAAATTTTTTGATGGCGGATCAGCCGGAGTCTTTTCAGTTTTCTTCTTCTCTTTGGTAGCCATTTTATAATAAGGTTTCGAGATAGTCAGTATTATTGATAGGGCAGATTTTACTCAACAGAATCGTATTCTTTTAGTTCAGCATCGGCCCATAATTCTTCGAGTTTATAGTGTTCTCTTATCTGAGGCTGGAAAACATGTACTACAACATCAGCATAATCAATGAGAATCCATTCAGCATTTTCAAATCCTTCGCTGTGCCAGGGACGAACGCCAAGCTCTTTCTTAACATGTTCCTGCAGGCCGTGTGCGATTGCTTCAACCTGGGTTCGCGAATTGGCGTGGCAAATCACAAACTGGTTGCAAATTGCATTTTTAATTTTACTCAGGTTCATAGTAATAATTTTTGAACCCTTTTTCTCCCTGATTCCCTCAATGATAGATTCGGCTAACTTTGATGATGAAATTTTAATCTTTTTTCTGATCATTTTGTTTACTTTGCCAGTGCAAAAGTAATGAATTTCAGCATGCCAACTGAGCTATTTAAAATCAAGCTATATTAATGAAAATCGGATCACCAATCATACACGTTCAAAGTGTTTCTTCAACCAATACGCATGCCGCAGAAGTGATTTCGCGTAATGAGGCTGTTAATGGAATGGTAATCAACGCCCTGGAACAAACAGAAGGGAAAGGGCAGAATCAAAATCGCTGGGAAAGCCGGGCAGGCGAAAATCTCACTTTCAGCATTGTGGTTCAACCTACCGGACTTCCTTCTTCAAAGCAGTTTTTGCTTAATAAAATGGCTTCACTGGCATTAAAGGATTTTGTGCAAGCTCATCTCACTGATTCTGATATCAGGATCAAATGGCCAAACGATATTTATTGCAACAATAGAAAAATTGCTGGCATCCTAATTAACAATACTATTTTGGGAGAGAAAATTACATGGACAATATTAGGTGTTGGCATAAACGTAAACCAAACTGTTTTCCTGAGCGATGCTCCCAACCCAGTTTCTTTAAAAATGATTAGTGGCATACACTACGATCTGGAATTGTGTTTGAAGATGCTGTGTCATTACATTGAAATACGGTTTAAGCAGTTACTCGAAAAAAAGTATACCAAAATTGACCAGGATTATATTGGCTCACTCTACCGTTTTGGAATGCTTTCGGATTTTGTATACAAGGGACAGGCAATAAAAGCCAAAATAACAGGAATTGGGGAGTTCGGACATCTTGAGTTGGAAACCCTGCAAGGCAGGAAATTATCTTGCGATCTGAATGAAGTAAAGCACGTAATTTGAAAAAGAATCTACGAATCTTATTTGCCGGATCAGGAAGTTTCAAGAACCTCTTTCAGTTTTTCAACCATCATGTTAATAAAATTGTTAAGCGGCTTCCTGGCAATCATTGAAAGCATCGTGCTTAAATCGGCATTGAGTTCAGCAATTGCCATACATTGACCAGGGCTTTGCATGGAAAGGTTCACAATCAGGTCGAATTTTATGGCAGTGTTCCCAGTAGAAGAAGCCATTACCCTGGTATCTTCGACACGCTCATTCATTTCAAGCCAAACACTTCCCATACCGCTGATTTCAAAACTGCACTCATCATAACTTGCTTTGTAGTTTTGAACCTGTGGTGGCATTAGGTGTTCGAAATTCCTGAAATCCTTAATAAACGAATATACTTCGCTGGCTGGTTTATCAATGATTTGAGCTTCGCTTTTAATATGCATAATAAGGGTGTTATTCTGCCCTGCCCCAGGCTGAAGGATTATCTTTCCACTTGATAAGTGTTTTCAGGTCAGATTCTTTGATATATTCCCGCTCGATAGCCTTTTGAATGAGCGCCTCGTAATTGGTAAGAGTGTATAGCGGCACCTGGGCTTTGTTGAAATTACTCTCAGCTTCCTTAAGCCCATAAGTAAATATTGCAACCATTCCTTTCACATTACAGCCGGCTTCTTTCAACGCGCTTACGGCATTCAGGCTGCTTTGACCGGTTGAAACCAAATCCTCAACAACAACAACTGATTGCCCTGACTCAACCACACCCTCAATCTGGCTTGTAAGGCCATGTTCTTTTTTTGATGAGCGTACGTAGGCAAAAGGCAAACCGAGATCCTGGGCTACGAGAGCTCCCTGTGCAATTGCTCCTGTTGCAACGCCTGCAATCAGGTCAATGGTGCCAAACTGTTCGTGGATTATTTTAACCAGTTCCTGGCGGATATAGGTTCTGATTTTGGGATAGGATAAAGTTTTGCGGTTATCGCAGTAGATAGGTGAGATTATTCCTGAGGCCCATGTAAATGGTTTACTAATATCCAGCTTTATTGCTTTAATTTGCAGTAGAAAATCGGCAGTTGCCAGAGCAGTTTCTTCATTATTTTTCATGCAGCAAATGTATAAAGTTTTTATCAACGAAAAACCGGTGACCTTAACTGATCAAGTTCCTGAAACTAAATTACCGGTAGGAACCCAGCATCTTATTGTTTCCGGCACACCAGATTTCGGGCGCATTATTCATGAGTTCGAAAGTAATGATGAGGCCAGGGAATTGATCATCATAAACACTAAAAACTTTGATTTGTTGCGTAAGGATTTTGAATCTTTCTTCACATCAATAGTTACTGGCGGTGGCATTGTTTATCATCCGGACAAAGGAATGCTTTGGATATTAAGACATAAGCGTTGGGATTTGCCGAAAGGCAAACCTAACGGTAATGAAAGCATGGAGGAGGCCGCCATCAGGGAGGTGAGCGAAGAAACCGGGCTTAAAAATCTATATATCACCAGGGCATTAGGTATTACCCGTCATGCCTACCGCGAGAAAAATAAATTTATTCTTAAAACTTCGCATTGGTATAAGATGGGCGTTGAAAGTCCGGATTGCCCTCTAACCCCACAGTTGGAAGAAGGCATCACAGAAGTTGAATGGGCTACTGATACTTCGATAAAAGAAAAGATAAATAACACCTACGCCAGCTTACAGCAACTTGCTAAAGAATTTGTTACAACACATACTCCATGGGAACTTTAATGAAATGTTTTCCCTGGTTTTCGCCGGGGTCATTAAATTTATCACAATGAAGAAAATAGCAGTGTTTCCAGGCTCATTCGACCCAATTACCAAGGGTCATGAGAACGTGATTTTACGAGCCATCGGCCTTTTTGATGAAATCATTATTGCCATTGGATTAAATTCAGAAAAGCAGAGTTTCTTTCCGGTGCAGCAGCGCCTGGAATGGATCGGGAAGGTTTTTGAGTCATATCCCAACGTAAGTGTAAGGTCGTTTACAGGCCTTACGATAGATTTCTGCAAGGAGGTGAATGCTCAATACATACTGCGTGGCCTGCGAACTTCCGCCGATTTTGAGTTCGAAAGAAGCATTGGCCAAATGAATAAACAAATGCTGCCTGAAACCGAAACCGTGTTTTTGCTTACCATGCCTGAATACACTGCCATTACTTCCTCAATAGTAAGAGATATTATCCGTCATGGTGGCGATCCTGCGGCCTTCTTACCCGATGCAATAAGCATTCAAAAATAAAGTTTGGTTTTTAATGATCCTGGTTCGCATAACATTCATATTTCTGTCAATCATTACAAGCGCCATCGCGTTGGCTGAGCCTGTAACAATAAGAGGTTCGGTACAAGGGGCATCGGGCTTAAAGATTGAGTTGATTGTATATTCCGATTTTATTACCAACACCGAAATGCCTCTGGCAGAAACCAACATCGGGCAGGCAGGGATGTTTGAGATCAGAGCAGATTTAAAAACAACCACTATCGCCATCTTAAAAATAGGAATACAGAAAGGCGAAATTATTCTCGAACCCGGCAAAACCTATAACTTAAAAATTTCTGGTCTATTAGACAGAAGCCTCCGTAACAAGGAGATAGCGCCATTTCAGATTCCAGCCCTTCAAATTGAAATTGTCAGCCCATGGCGGTTTGAACTTAACAGCCTGGTAAATGATTTCTATATTTTCCATGATGGGTTTATGGCCGAACATGCACATACCATCTTACGACAGCGCGACGGCCGTTTAGTGCAGCAATATGTCACTGAAATCTACAATCGTTTTCCGGGGATCAACAATGCATGGTTTAATGATTTGCTCAGGTTCAACATAGCATCGCTTGAACTGATGGCGCGGGCAAAGGGTCGGGATGCAATTGCAGATACTTATCTTCTGAACCAGGAAATTCTATACAGCCATATGGCTTATATGGACTTCTTCAACGATTATTTTGCAAAATACCTTACTGCATCCCGATTGTTCGACCGCAACCAACTTTTAAAGGCATTTGAATCACCTGATGCTTACAAAAGCATGATGAATGTGCTTGACAAGGACAAATTGCTGCATGACAGACAACTGAGAGAACTGGTGCTTTTAAAAAACATACCCGATTTGCTTGCCAATCCCGGTTATTCAAAGCATAGTATTTTATCGCTTTTAGAAACTATCAGAACCAAAAGTGCCTACCCTGAACACAGGTTAATTGCCGGAAATTTAGCTGTTTTGCTGAGCAGGAATTAGAAACTCAAAAAAACTGAAATTCACCTCCCCGTATTTCCGGTGCTCGATAAAATATGGGTTCCCGGAAAAGTCATATACACTGGAATGTTCAAGCACCAGCCAGCCTTCATGGTAGAGCATGCGCGCATTTAATATGAGCCCCGGGAGATCGGAAAGGTTTTCGAGTGTGTAAGGCGGATCGGCAAAAATAAGACCGTAAGGCTTTTTATTGCTCATGACCAACCTGAAGACATCGGTACAAATAACTTTAAGATTTTTTAAAGAAAGCTCGTCAGCAATCTGAGTTATAAAACGAGTGGATTGTTTGTTGCTGTCAACTGCTGTAACTGCTTTGCATCCTCGCGAGGCAAATTCGTAGGAGATGCTTCCCGTTCCGGCAAAAAGATCAAGGACTTCAAGGCTTTCAAAATCAAATGTTGGCTCAAGAATATTAAACAGGCCTTCCTTGGCATAATCAGTTGTTGGTCTTACTGGAAACGACCTGGGCGCAACAATTTGCTTTCCACGATGTGATCCTCTGATTATCCGCATAACGATACATTTAAAAGGTCGAAATAACGGGGCAAAGGCGCGTGATCGAAGCTGGGACTGAATTTCCTGTCTTCAGCATCCGGGATAAAGCCAACAAATCGGAAATAAGTAGCAAGAAGTCTATATAGCTCGCTTTCATTTTCTACGATCCCCGATAAATACAGGGGGGATTCTTCGGTATTGATTTTAAGTTGTTCCATCACAAACAGCAGATAATATAATAAATCCGTTTGTGATGTATAATGGAAGGAATTGCAGAACTGGAAGTCAGAACCTTTAAAAATGATGATGTCAATCGTATCACCCTGAACATTGGCCAAAATTCTTGTAGCCGGACTACTGCCTTTACATTGTAAGTAAAAACTCCGGATGAGCGATCCACAACTGTGAAGTTGGCGTGAACCGGGATAGTGATTTCTAATCCATTCATTTAACCCGGAGGGAACAGAAAACACTAAACAAGCTTCAGGAGCTTTGATCATGTCATAATAAACAGCATCCTCATCCTGGATCGCATGATTGAAGCCAAGGTATTTTCTGGCATTTGTTGGATCAAACAAAGGGCCCGGCATCAGAGTAAATTTGAATCCACCTGTTAAAATACTTACCTTGTTATAATGTTCCTGCAGCAGATAGGACTGAACAAAAACATACTCAAGCCAAATGCAAAATTCCTTTGATCCATAAACGGATCGCAAAATAGCCGTATCAGGATAACGATATTCTTCGAGGCAGATAAACTTGGTTTTCAGGGTATCAAAAACTGTAAAAACGAATCCATCCGGTAAAATTCGGATGGATAAATCAAAGTTGTTGGTAAACAAATAATTGAGCCCGGGGTCAACGAACCGATGAAACGGCGTAATCTCAGCCATTGATTATTACATCTTTATTCCCAGTTACCATCGGTGGATGGGTCGTTCATAGAGCCTAATTTAAGCCCGGGGTATCGTCCAATCTGAGTTTCTGATGAAGCAAGGTTTCTAAGTAACTGATCATTCATGCCAAGCAGAAAGGTATTGTAATGAGCTTTGGCTTCAAACACATTTACCATCACACCTCCGCGGTCAATCTTTCCTGCGTTGAGTTCAAACTTCTTACCTTCGGAAAAAGGAATGTAGGGAAGAGAATCAACAGGATAATTCGCCATTTTTAGGAGCGAATCGGCAGCAAGGATATAATTAATTGTATCCCGGATGGTTCTTGTAAAAGTTGTATCGGTGGG
This sequence comes from Bacteroidales bacterium, assembly GCA_014860575.1. Taxonomy (NCBI): domain Bacteria; kingdom Pseudomonadati; phylum Bacteroidota; class Bacteroidia; order Bacteroidales; species Bacteroidales bacterium. Next base: position 111,643 of record JACZJK010000035.1, on the reverse strand, counting down.
ATCAGGAACTATTTTTACTACCGGGATTTGTGTATTCTTTAAAAAAAGAAGCAATGTATCAAAGTTGCCAGCGTATTCATTATTTAATGAGCGATAAGTCAACTGGATTGACCTCAGGTCCTTCAACCTGTCCACGACAACTTCTTTACGGTGATCAAGTTCTTTCTGAAACCGTACGGGATTCATAATGCTTTCAATAATAAGGTATCCAAGAACAATGATTATCAATGTTAATACAATGCGGAAGATTAATCGGTTCATGATGTCAGATTTTAATGTACGCGCAAATTTATAATTTTTTATTCATTCAATCCGTAATTGCAGATTTTTATTCATGACTATTGTAACGAACTGGTAAGCAGCAATTAACATGGTCTCTCAGAAGCGGAAGCCTGTTTCTCAAGCATCTGGAGTGTTTCTTCAGGGGTATCGCGTATGTCCATAACAATAAATCCGTCGAGGGCATTATTGAATTTTGGGTCAATATTGAACCCAATGATCCGCCCGTTCTGTTTAAGATATTTTTTTAGCAGCACAGGTGTTTTGAAGCCTTCAGGTTCAAGTTCCGAAATAATATCATCAATGCTTTTCATAAAAACCGATTTGTCGTGCATCAACAGGATTTCAGTATCCAAATTTGAAAGCCTCACTTTGAATTCTTTTTTCGCCGAAACATAATTTGCCATTTCGTGGTCGTAAAAATTCTTTTTGATATAATGCACAAGCAAAGCTTTTGATATTTTAAGAAAATGATTACTGATGCTAACCGGGCCAATCAGATAGCGGTATTCGGGATTGCGCCGGATAAAGGTAAGTATTCCCCGCCACAAAAGCAGCAGCACAAATACTTTTTGTTGATATTCTTTTATTATAAATGAACGGCCAAGCTCTACAGATTGACGTAGAATGGGATTCATTTTCCGGTGAATGTTGAACAGCGTGCTTATATAAAAGCCTTTGACCCCGTATTTATTGAAAAGGTCATTGCCTTTGCCAATCCTGTATGCGCCAATGAGCCGCTTTTCTGATTTGGACCAAATGAAAAGGTGGTGGTAATAGAGATCGTATTCATCAATATCAATGGCGCGGTTGGTTCCTTCGCCAACTTCGCGGAAAGTAACTTCACGCAAGCGCCCTATTTCTCTTAGGATATTTGGAATATCAACTGATTCTGATAAATAGAGTTCAAAATCCTGAAATTCAATCATGAGATCACTTACTCGTATTTTAGCGATTTCCTCTTCTAGCAATGATTGTTCAACGGGGGCAATGATCTGCTCAGGTGTTGCCTTGGCACGAAGTGGAATTGTAAAGTAATGCTTCTTAACCTCAAGCGAAGTTGCCAATGCATACGTTTTGGCCCTTAAGAACCGCATGAGTTGGGTATTGTCAGTAAACTCAGCAATATCGTCAGCAGAGATTGGTTTTCCTATCCTGATTTTTACCGCAAACCGTTTCTTGTTAAGCAGTTCTGATGGCAGACGTGCGGTACGAAGCCTGGGGTGGATCATGCCCAGCAAATTAAAGAGAAGGCTATTGCTACCGCCAAAATATAATGGAACAACCTTAGCGCCCGATTTGGCAACCAATTTTCCAATCATTGGGTTCCAGGCTTTATCAGTAATGCGTTTTGTATTGGAATGAAAAGATGATACCTCTCCAGCCGGAAAAATAGCCAGGCTTCCGCCCTTCATAAGCACATCGAGTGAACTTTTTACTCCGATAATGCTCTTTTGTGCACTGTCTTTTCTCTCAAACGGATCAACAGGCAATATAAAATCCTCAAGTGGTTTTACATTCTTCAAAATATAATTTGCCATGACCTTCAGATCGGTGCGGATACCTGCGATGATTCTTATAAGTAATAATCCGTCAAGGCCTCCGTAAGGATGGTTTGCCACAAAAACAACCGGCCCTGAAAGAGGAATATTTTTAAAATCGTTGACAGGAACATCGTACGTTACCTGCAACTCATCAAGACAAACATCCAGGAATTCAAGGCCTTTATAATGGCTGAACCGCTGGTAGATTTTATTCAACCGCTGAACCCTGAACAACTTCATCAATGGCACTGCAAGAGACTTTAAGCCTATCTTTTGAAGTGATAATGCTTTGGCAAACTCATCGGGGTGAATTAAAGTCATACACAGGATTTGTAGGGGGTAAAAGTACAAAAAAATCAATATGCTAAAGCAGAGTTTAGAGCGGGGAGTATTTATGGGACGAGGGCGGGGGACGAGGGATTGACGATTTTGGATTTTGAGCTTGGGGCTTGGAACTTGCGTCTTTGCTATGTTAGCCGACAATTTCCTGGTAACTCGGAATATGATCCAACTGCCGGCTGGTTTTATCATTATAATTCAGCCTGAAGCAAAAGTGTGTAAGTCCGTTTGTAAGAGCCAAATAATGAATATTGAGTGAAAGGTTATAGCGTAAGGCCTGGTTAAATGTTTCCAGGCTAATTTTTACAGATGGAGCTTTACATTCAACAATCATGGCAGGCTGGCCGGTTGGAAAATGGGCAACAATATCGAAGCGTTTGCTCATGCGGTTCACCCTGATCTGCTTTTCAATTGCTATCAATCCGGCCGGAAAGAGTCTGTCAGAAACCAGGTAATTGATAAAGTGCTGCCTGACCCATTCTTCAGGGGTTAATACAACAAATACTTTTCTGATCGGATCAAATATTTCGGTGCAGCCATCAATTGTTCGAATGCTGGAAGTAACCGCAGGAAGGTTGAGTGTTGGAAGATCCATTTATTCCTATTAATAAAAAGATAAAAGTAAATAGTTTTTTTAAATCACCTATTTTTGCCTTTCGGGCATTGCGGGAAATAAATAAGCCGATCAGATGAAAACAAAACAGGAAATCGTAAACAACTGGTTGCCGCGCTATACGGGCACCTCACTCGAAGAATTCGGGCAATACATTCTGCTTACAAACTTTAACAGTTACCTGGAACTTTTTGCACAATGGAACAATGTGTCGGTAAAAGGCTCAACACGGCCAATGCCCAGCGCTACAGCGGATCAGATCACAATGATCAACTTTGGAATGGGCAGTGCCAATGCTGCAACGATTATGGATTTATTGAGTGCGGTTCAACCAAAAGCATGTTTGTTCCTTGGTAAATGCGGCGGTATAAAAGTCAAGCATCAACTGGGTGATCTTATCCTGCCAATTGCCGCCATCCGTGGCGAAGGAACTTCCAATGACTATTTTCCGCCCGAGGTACCGGCATTGCCTGCCTTCAGCCTGCAAAAAGCTGTTTCTACTACCATCAGGGATCATAAAAAGGATTACTGGACAGGCACCATTTATACAACCAACCGCCGGGTATGGGAATTTGATGAACATTTCAAGGACTATCTTTTATCCATCAGGTGCATGGGAGTGGATATGGAAACTGCCACTTTATTCTCGGTTGGGTTCGCCAATGCTATTCCAACAGGCGCTTTGCTGCTGATTACTGATCAACCGATGATCTCATCGGGGATTAAAACTGAGGCAAGTGATAAAATGGTGTCAGAAACTTTTGTTGAAGATCATATCAGGATTGGCATTGACTCACTGCACCAGCTTATCAACGATGGCCTCACCGTGAAACACCTGCGCTTCGATTAATCAGTTTAAGATTACAAGGGTAAATGAATTACAACGATATCATCGCGAACCTAAAGAAGCGAATCTACCATCCTGTATATTTTCTTACAGGTGACGAACCCTATTACATTGATGCAATATCTGATTTCATCGAGGAAAATATCCTCAATGAAGGAGAGAGGGAATTCAATCAGTTGGTGCTTTACGGGCGGGACACCAATGTGCCAACCATTGTAAGCAACTGCAAACGCTATCCTATGATGGCAAGTCATTTTGTTGTGAGTGTTCGCGAAGCACAGGATATTGAAGACTTTGAGGGTCTTGAGCAATATCTTGAAAAACCGCTCGATAGTACCATCCTTGTCATTTCTTACAAATACAAAAAATTTGACGGGCGAACCAAGCTAGCCAAGAAGCTTAAAGAAAAAGGCGTTTTCTTTGAATCCCCTAAAATTTATGATAATAAAATCCCGGATTGGATCACTGCTTATCTGAAAGGAAAATCTGCTTCCATTACTCCAAAGGCTAGCATTTTACTCACCGAGTTTCTTGGCACTAACCTGGGAAAAATCGTGAATGAGCTCGACAAAATGCTCATTAACCTGAAACCCGGTGTTGCAATTGATGAAGCACTCATTGAGCAGAACATTGGCATCAGCAAGGATTATAATGTATTTGAACTCCAGAGGGCAATTGGCCAGAAGAACATTCTGAAGGCGAATATGATCATTCATTATTTCTCTGCCAATCTCAAAGAAAATCCATTGCTGAAGGTAATTCCTTTCCTTTACCAGTATTTTATAAAACTGTTGATTTATCACCAGCTCGCTGATAAATCGCAACAGAATGCGGCAACTGCTTTAGGGGTTCATCCATTCGTTGTTAAAGAATACCAGGAAGCTGCACGTAACATTAGCTTCGACAAGCTCTCGAACATTATTTCTGTTCTTCGTGAATACGACATACGCGCCAAAGGAATCAACAACGAATCAACAACAGAAGGCGAGTTGATGCGGGAGATGATTTATAAGATTTTGCATTAGGGTGAAAATATCTTTGGCTTTACCGAACAGCGTTTGAGGCAAAATACTGATGAATCTACTACTTATCGCTGACCATGGTAAATATCATGAATCATACCAGCATATTTTCTGAGAATAAATTTCCTCCGCAATTTTAACGTGGGTGAAAGCTCGCCGGATTCAACCTTCCATTCATGGCCGATTAACCCGAATTGCTTGATCTGTTCAGTCTTTCCAAGAAAGTAATTGACTTTTTCGACTTCCTTTCCAATTCTGGCAATTACCTGATGGTTTAAAACTATTTGCTCACTATCTTGATAATCAATTCCCTTGACTTCGCACCATGATTTCAGGTGCTCAAATGCCGGAACGATGAGTGCCGCAGGGAAATGCCGGTTTTCGCCGATTACGATAATATTTTCAATGAATTCTGATTCTTTGACCCGGTTCTCAATCACCTGGGGAGCAATGTACTTCCCACCTGAAGTTTTGAATATCTCTTTTTTCCGATCCGTTATTTTAACGTATTTTCCTTCATCAAGCGTACCGACATCACCGGTGTGAAACCAACCTTCATCATCAATGGCTTCGCGGGTAAGGACATCGTCTTTATAGTACCCAAGCATGACGTTGGGGCCACGACAGAGAATTTCTCCGTCTTCCGCGATTTTTACCTCCACTCCATCCAATGGTGGTCCGACCGTTCCAAATTTCAATCCGCCAGGTTCAAAGGTTCCCACCGCAATAACAGGTGAAGTTTCAGTAAGTCCATACCCTTCAACCACCTGTATGCCTGCAGCCCAGAAAAATTTGGCAATCCGGGGCCTCAGGCTGGCGCCACCGCAAACCACATATCGCAATCGGCCTCCGAGAGCCTGCCGCCATTTGCGATAAGCGAGCAGATCAGCAAAATAACGTCTGAATTCATAATTCCAACCTTTGGCGCCATACAACTGATAGCGCACAGCAAGGTTAAAAGCCCAGAAAAACATAGTACGCCTGGGTTGTTTCAAGCCCCTACCACGAACCACGATTCGATCGAAAATTTTTTCAAGCATTCTTGGAACTGCACAGATTATTTCGGGTCTGACCTCACGCATAGTTTCGGCAAGGTTATCCATGTTTGCGGCATAATAAATTCGGATCCCAAGATATTGATAAACATAGTTCAACATGCGTTCATATACGTGGCATAGAGGCAAAAAACTCAACGTAACTGTCACGCCTTTGGGTGCAAGGATTTGCTGGGCGGCCATAAAATTGCTTACAAAATTCCGATGCGAAAGCATGACGCCTTTTCCGGTTCCGGTGGTTCCTGAAGTATAAATAATGGTGGCCAAATCATCGGGTTGTATTTGCTGGCTGATGGAACGAATTTTATGAGTATCGGTTATGTCTTTACCCAGTGCAAGGAATTCCTTCCAATGCTTAAGACCATCCACCTTCTTTATCGAAAAAACATTTTTGATTTGTGGAAATTTGCTGATAACATCCTGCACACAGCCATAAATTCCAGCATCATAGAGAAATACATATTCGATGTCGGCATGTTCAAAAATATAAGCGAAATGATCGTTGCAAATGGTAGGATATATAGGAACCTGCACTGCCCCGATCTGCATCAGGCCCATATCAAGAAAATTCCATTCTGGGCAATTATTCATGATGGTGGCCACTTTGGTGCCTTTCGTCATGTCAAGTGCCAGCAAAGCTGCACTTACTTGATCACAAATCCGCGAATAATCAGCAGCAGAAAAGGTTTGCCAGGTTTCAGCTTCTTTTCCTGCAAAAACAATTTCCCGTGCAGCATACTTTACACGGTAGAGTTCGAGCAAATCAAATATGCGGGTCATGGCACCCATAATAATCTGACAAAGACTCTTTGATGAGGTTCAAAGAGAAGTCAAAGATAGGAAAAGCCCGGCTCGAAATCAACTATTCTTTAGTGCCCGAACACTTGAATATTTTATTGATCAGATCGCTGTATTTTTCAATAATATAACCCCGGCGCATTTTCAGGGAAGCCGTTAGTTCGCCACTATCCACCGTCCATTCATTGCCGATCAGCACAAATTGTTTGATCTGCTCGTGCGATCCAAACCGGGCATTGTATTTATCAATTTCAACCTGAAAACGTTTCCGCAATGTTGAATTGGACACCATTTCCTCATTGGTGGTATACGGAATTCCTTTGATAGCGCAATATGATTTCAGGTGGACGAAGTCGGGAACTACCAAAGCAGCAGCAAACTTCTGGTTCTCACCAATCACAAGGATACTGTCAATAAAAGATGATTCCTTGAAAGTATTTTCCATCTGTTCAGGGTTGATGTATTTTCCCATCGAGGTTTTAAAAATAGCTTTCTTCCGGCCTGTAATCCGAACCTGCCCCTGTGGTTCAATAAGGCCTGCATCGCCTGTGCGGAACCAACCCTCTTCATCAAAACATGCTCTGGTCATTTCCGGTTCTTTGTAATAGCCAAGCATCACGTTGGGACCTTTACAAAGGATTTCGCCATCTTCGGCAATTTTGACCTGAACACCTTCCAACGGTGGTCCAACGGTTCCAAACTTAAAGCCGTTTTTACCGAAATGGCCAACGGCTATTACAGGTGAGGTTTCGGTTAAGCCATAGCCTTCAAGCACCGATATACCGGCAGCCCAGAAAACCCTCGACAAGCGGGGCTGTAAGGCGGCACCTCCGGAAACCATCACATTCAGATTTCCGCCGGTAGCAGCCCTCCATTTCGAAAAAACAAGTTTATCAACGATACTTAACTGCAGATGATAGAACCAGCCATTGGCGCGGTCGAGTTCGTATCGGTAACCGAGGTTCACTGCCCAGAAAAAGAACATGCGCTTGATGCCTTTCAGCTTGCGGCCGGTTGCCATAATCCGGTCAAAGATTTTTTCAAGCAGGCGCGGCACGGTTGACATAAGCTGAGGCTTAATTTCCCGCATATTGTCACCAATAGTTGCCATGCTTTCAGCATAATAGATACTTGCGCCCACGTATTGCCACACATAGTTGATCATACGCTCGTAGATATGGCATAGCGGCAAATAGCTCAAGGCTTTGTCTTCGCCGGTTAATGGCGGAATATGCCGTACCGACATCAGGTTGCTTATAATGTTGTTATGTGAAAGCATCACACCTTTGGGGTTCCCTGTTGTTCCTGATGTGTATATAATTGTAGCCACATCATTAGGGTTGATGCCGGCTTTTATGGCTTCTATCTTTTCGGCAGCGGGATTGTGCTTTCCCAGCTCAAGGAGTTGAGGGAAATGTGGATGTTCATTGAGCTTTTTAAAAGTGTAAATCCCTTTCAGCGTGGGAACCTCAGGGAGAATATGTTCTATTTTCCTGAGCAGGTCCTTGCCTGCAAGAAAAACGTATTTCACTTCGGCATGCGTGAGAATGTATTTGTAATCCGATTCGCTGATGGTAGGATACACCGGAACATGCACAGCGCCGGCCATCATGATGCCCATATCCAGAAAATTCCACTCGGGGCGGTTGTTGGTAATGGTAGCAATTTTATCGCCCGGTTTGATGCCCAGGACTAATAATCCGTAAGCAACATTATAAGAATGCTCAATGTACTGTTTAACATTGTAGGTGATCCATGTTCCGTCTTCCTTGCCTGCAAGCATGGAATCGCGGTGAGAATAGTTTTCCTTCATCCAGGGCAGGATGTCAAAGATGCGGGTGACGTTGGTGCTCATTTTGTTTGTTTTAGTTAATGTGACTAACGGGTAAGATGAACAGGATGATTACTAATTAGATGCTTATTCTAAACCGTCTAAACATCCTAAACCTCTACACTTATAAACTTTCTAAACAAAAGCCATTTTTTCTGAAAATCCAATACCCATAACAGTTAATGATGGTTATATTTCTGCTTTATTCTGTTTTTCTGAAAATCTGCGATGCACTGGCCTGAGCGGTTGGCATCACCAAAATATCATTGATGTTCACATGATCGGGGCGGGATGCTGCAAACCAGATTACCTCGGCTATGTCTTCAGCCTTTAGTGGTTCGAACCCGTCGTAAACGTGTTCAGCACGTTCATGATCGCCATGAAAACGCACTTTTGAAAATTCTGTGTTCACAGCACCGGGTGCAACTTGTGTTACCTTGATACCGTGCGGTAGCAAATCCATTCGCATAGCCTGTGTAAGCGCATCAACGGCATGCTTGGTTGCGCAATAAACATTGCCTTTCAGATACACTTCTTTGCCGGCAATGGAGCCAATATTGATAATATGGCCTTTACCGCGTTCAACCATGCCTGGAGCAATCTGCCGGGTCATGTACAAAAGTCCTTTGATGTTGGTATCAATCATTGTTTCCCAGTCATCCATATCGCCTTCGTGAATGGGATCGAGTCCGAGTGAAAGACCAGCATTGTTAATAAGGATATCAATGCTACGCCACTCTTCCGGAAGGTTGCCGATAGCAACATTGCAGGCATGATGGTCTCTGACATCAAAGCAAAGCGTCAGCACCTCAATATTGAATAGCTTTCGAAGGTTGGCGGCAAGATTTTCAAGCTTGTCGTGGCGGCGGCCTGTAATGATGAGTTTAAAACCGTTTTTGGCAAAGATACCAGCGGCAGCTTCGCCAATACCACTGCTTGCACCTGTGATCAGTACTGTTTTGTTCATTTTTCTCCTTTTGATGATGTTACCTAAAGATCAGCAGCCAAATGTAGAAATTCTCAATCAGAACCGGGGGTTACGGCTGACTGTACTTTTGGTTTTGATAAACAGGTAATTAAAGCCTTCAGAAAAACACTCCGAAAGAAGGCGGCCAAAGATAGAAAAAGTTTGGAAACAAATGGTTTTTTGGTTGATTAGTAAATTAGTCGATTGGTTGATTGGTTTGGAGTCCGCTTACGCTAAAGCTTCAGCGGATAAATTTGGAGTGATGGAGTGATGGAGTAATGGATTTGTTAATTCAAAATTCCAGATTTAAGATTCGTAAATCTTCAAACTTAAGCTATTTTGAATGTGTACTCTGGGTTTTGGATTTTGGGCTTTGCACTTTGAACTTTGGATTTTGAGCTTTGAGCTTTGGTCAGCTACCTGCGAACCGAGAAAAGCCAGGGAAGTAATTCCGGTTCCAGGAAAACATGATCCCAGGCGTTATGTCCGACATCGGGATAAAGGGTCAGTTTGGTTTTGCTACCGGCTTTTTCGACTGCCGCTATCATTTTTACGGAAAGTTCAGGCAGAACTACCGGATCATCCTGGCCGTGGAAAGCCCATATTTCAACTGATTTTACTTTTTCGTTGATCAGATCCGGGTTTCCTCCGCCACAAATTGGAAAGGCTGCTGCAAAAACTTCGGGTTTGCGGTACAGCAACTCGAAGGTGCCCATTCCGCCCATGGAAAGTCCGCCCAGATAAAACCGATCTTTATCTACCCAGCTCTGGTTCAGCATAGAGTCAAGCAACTGCATAACGAGTTGCAACGGCAACGTTGGTTCGCCAGACGGATCGAAACTAAAAGAACGCTTGCCTTCAGGATCGAAAGAAAAATTGACATTGGCCCAATAACTATCAGCAGGACATTGCGGAAAAACTACAATTGAGGGATAATTTTGCCTGTTGGTATCGGAAGCGAAAAACCTGCCACCGTGTATTAACTGGCTTTCATTGTTGTTTCCGCGTTCACCTGCACCATGCAAAAACAGGATCAGGGGGTATTTCAGTAACGGGTCAAAATTTTCAGGAAACATAATCCGGTATGGCAAGCTGTCGATATTGTTGTGATAGACCCTCGGTTCAAAATTTCTGGCAATTTGAGCCTTAACCGGATAATTGAATAGTACAGTTAAAAGGACAATTATTATTGAGCTACTCAATAATATCGAAATCCAGGTCTTCATTTTTCTGAGGTTGATTAAAGTTTTTGAATTGTAAAGTTAACCGGCTTCATCCATAGATATTTCCTCAAGCGTTCGGCCCTTGGTTTCCGTAACATAACGCTTTACGACCCAAAATGCCAGCAAGCCAAAAGCGGCGTAAATGCCATACGAAATTCCAAGCCCGATGGATGTAAGAAGGATCGGGAAAGAAATTGTAATCAGGAAGTTGGAGCCCCATTGGGCCAAACCAGCAACAGCAAGTGCTGCTCCCCTGAATTTATTAGGGAACATTTCGCCGAGCATCACCCACATTACCGGCCCCCATGTGGTTGCGAAGAAAGCAATATAAAGGTTAGCCACCACCAGCGCAATCACACCACTTTTGCCGGTTAATTCAAGTCCGCCTGAAGCATCCTTTGCGCCGAAAGCGAAAATCAAACCTAAAATTCCGAGGGTCACGGCTTGTCCTAACGCACCTACAAGCAACAATGGTTTGCGGCCAACTTTGTCAACCAAAGCAATCGCCACAAAAGTGAAAAACACGTTTACCGAACCACTGATTACATTGGTCAGCAAGGCGTCGGCTTCAGTAAAGCCAGCGGCTTGCCATAATACTGAACCATAATAAAACACAACATTGATACCGGTAAACTGCTGCAAAGCGGCAAGGGCAATTCCTATCCACACAATGGGATGGATCTTTCCACTGGCCGGATTGATAATATCTGAAAGTCTTGGCTTGCGTTCGCGAAAAACTGTGAGCTTTATTTCTTCAACCTGCATCCTTGCTGTTTCCTCATCAGTGAGGCTGGCAATTATTTTCCTGGCTTTTTCATCTTTACCTGCAGCAACAAGGTAGCGGGGTGATTCGGGTATGAAGAATAAAAAGATGAAGAAAAGTGATGCAGGAATAATTTCAATCCAGAACATCCACTGCCAGGCATTGAATCCCCACCAAAACGCTCCGGATGCGCCACCTGCAGCATTGGCAATATTGTAATTGGAGAAAAAAGCCATGAACAAACCTAGCACAATGGCAAGTTGCTGAAGCGAAATCAATCTGCCCCGAATATGTGAGGGAGCTATTTCTCCAATATAGGCTGGAGCAATAATACTGGCAGCGCCCACGGCAAGTCCTCCAAGCACACGAAAAATAACAAATTCTGTTGAACCATCTGCAATCCCTGAACCCCAGGCGCTGACAATGAAAGCAACAGCAGCTATCAGCAGGGTGTATTTACGGCCAATTTTATCGGCCAGTGTTCCGGCAAAAAAAGCGCCTGCTGCACAACCCAATAGCATAGAAGCAATATTAAAGCCTGTGCCAACTGCATCGGAATTAAAGGCTTGTTGCAGCGCACCTACTGTACCATTGATTACCCCGCTGTCGAAACCGAAAAGAAAGCCACCCAAGGCTGCAACAACTGAAAGGCCGATCACCCGGGCATGATTAATCGCAGGTGGGTGAAAACTGACTGGTTCTTTCTGATTCATGTAATTCAGTATTAATGTTCAATTTCGAATACTTAAATCCTGTTAGCTAATGGAAGCTGGAAAAACGGGTCATCAAGTGTATTGAAAAGACAAATGTAAAAAACCTGCCGTAAATACTAATCATTTATAAGAAAAGCCTATTGCTTGCGTATCGCTTGAATTACTGCCAATCATTAGAATGAATTCTCCTTTTTCAGCAAAAAAACTCATGTCATCGTGATAGAAAGCCAGGTCTTCTGTCTGAACAGTAAAAGTTATTGTTTTTTGTTCGCCTGCTTTCAGGTGCACTTTTTGAAATCCTTTCAGTTCTTTCACCGGACGGGTGATGCTACCAACCATATCTCGTATATAAAGCTGCACCACTTCGGCACCATCGTAACTACCGCTATTTCTGACATTAATGCTCGCCTTCAGCTCTTGTCCTTCGCTAAACTCTGTTTTGTCGAGTACAACTTTCCCGTAATCAAAATTTGTATAGCTCAGGCCATAACCAAAAGGCCATAAAGGTTCATTGGGAATATCAAGATAATTGGTCCGGAACTTTTTAAACCACTCATCATCATCCAGAGGGCGTCCGGTGTTTTTATGATTGTAATATATTGGGATTTGTCCTACACTTCGTGGAAAAGTTACAGGTAGTTTGGCAGAGGGATTGACTTTGCCAAAAACAACATCTGCAATAGCATTTCCGCTTTGGGTTCCTCCAAACCATACATTCAGGATCGCAGGAATAATTTCCTTTTCCCAATCCAGAATTAATGGGCGGCCTGCGAACACAACCAATACTAAAGGTTTACCCGTATTCATTAAAGCTTTGAGCAGTTCGCGCTGGCTGCCGGGAAGCTGCAAATCAGTACGGCTGCTGCTTTCGCCGCTCATTTCAGCTGATTCACCCATCACCGCTAAAACAACGTCGCATTCTGCTGCAAGCGCTACAGCTTCATCCCTTAATTGTTCAGGAGTTCTTATTGTATCAATCGTTGGCATTCGCCGCACTGCTGACCTTTGGTCAAGTTTTGGGTCGTCGGTAATATTGGCACCTTTGGCATAATAAACATTTGCCATGTTGCCCACCGCATCTCTGAATCCTTCCAGAACTGTTATTGATTGATTATGATCAACGGCCACACTCCACGTGCCTGCCATATTCATGCGACTATCAGCCAGTGGCCCTATCAGTGCTATTTTTCCCTGGGGTTTAAGCGGCAATATTTGTCCTTCATTTTTGAGCAAAACAAAGGTTTGTGCAGCCAGTTCCCTGGCAATGCGATTATTTTCTTCGGTGAAAATTTCAGTTTCTGAGCGCTCTTCGTAACAATACCTGTATGGATCGTGGAATAATCCGAGTTTATATTTGGCTTCCAGTATTCTGCGGCATGCCTGATCAATCTGATAAGGCGTAATCCTTTTTTCTTCCAATGATTTTCCGAGTGTTGTTAAGAAGCCTTCACCAACCATATCCAGATCCACTCCTGCTTTTAAAGCCATTGCCGAAACAGTTTGAAGATCGCCGACGCCATGCATCATCATTTCATTAACGGCAGTATAATCGGTTACCACGAAACCGTCAAAACCCCAATTATCGCGCAAAACTTCAGTCAGCAGCCAACGATTTCCTGATGCAGGAATTCCATCAACCTCATTGAAGGAGGTCATTACGCTTCCGGCGCCAGCCCTGATTCCAGCCAGATAAGGTGGAAAATACTCATTGAACATACGCAAGCGGCTCATATCGGTGGTGTTGTAGTCAAGGCCACTCTCAGCAGCGCCATACAAAGCCATATGCTTTACACAAGCCATCATTGTGTTATTTTTCGAAAGATCATCCCCCTGATAACCTCTTACGAATGCTTCTGCGAAGCGGGAACCGAGGTAAGGGTCTTCACCAAAACCTTCGGCGATGCGACCCCAGCGGGGATCACGGGTAAGATCAACCATTGGAGAAAAATTCCAGCATAAGCCGTCGGCAGTTGCCTCACTAGCCGCTATACTTGCGCTTCGCTCAATCAGATCCATGTCAAAACTTGCAGCCAGTCCCAGTGGAATAGGGAAAACCGTACGGTAACCATGAATGACATCCAGGCCAAACATAAGCGGGATTTTATTTCTGCTTTCTTCAACCGCAATGCGTTGCATCTCACGTATTTTTCCTAAGGTTCGCAGATTGAATACAGCGCCTACTTTGCCCTCCAGTATTTTTTTTCCTATTTCTGACGAAGTCGCCTCTCCAGTGACTATATCTTCATAACCAGGCAGCAGATTGAGTTGCCCGATCTTTTCTTCCATGGTCATGCGCTGCATAAGTTCATTTATCAATGCATCCATTTCGGAACCGGCCACAGGTTCCTTCTTCTGAGAAAAGGATAAGATCATGAGAGCTAAAAGCAGCGCTGTCAATATTAATTTTATCTTCATCTCAAATTTCTTTCATGTCAGAATTTTGTTATCATTTAGATTTGAAGCTTTCACCGGCATCAATCAAAGGCTCAATGATCGTTATAAGATAATTTCAATTTCGTTTGATGCCTGATGCAACATCTTGATAAACGCTTCCTTGCGGATCATCACACCACCATTCCTGTATGGATTTGCTTCTTTTGTGAACTCAACAGGATGCATATTGATGAAAACAGTTTTCGGGCTGTGGTTGTTTTCTTCTATTCTATATCTGAACCTTACGTCATGGCTCAGAAATTTCATTGAAACATTTAGCCCGCTAAACGCAAACGGCATAACCGGGTCAAGGATCACATAATCAGATTCAATCCGTAGGCCCAGTAATTTTGAAATTATCAGCCCGATATAAATACCCGGCCCACTTGAATACACCCGCCAGCCACCTCTGACTGTGATGTTGCCAGCCGCAATCTTATCATAAAGCTCATCAGCTTCATACCTGCTTTTGAAAGCAACATCTGAACTGCTGTAATAACAATTTGCCTGGCGGATATCACCACAATCCACAATATCCCTGTAAGCCACCGAGATTGCCTGCCGAAGCGCTTTCACAAACGCATCGGCATTGCCCGTGCGGGCCAATGACTCTGCATAACGGATATGTTCATGCATATACATAAGGCCAATTTCGCGGCCAAAGAAAGTACTGCTTTCAGCTCTTTGAAAAATTGTTCGAATGCCTCCTTTATATTTGAGTGGGCGATCCATGAGGCGGGCGCCATCGGGGCCTTTCAGGTGCTTTTCAATTAAATCCTGGTGATGCAAGGCCTGTTCTTTGGTAAAGATTTCACTGAGTATGCCACGTTCCATGGGTAAAATACTGTATTGGATTCCGGTTGTGGTATCAGTCGGGTGAAGCAAAACACTGATGTTGCCATTTTTTTCCACCAGTCCATATCCTGCTACCACGCCATCTTTTACAAGATATTTGTTAAAATCAGATTTGATCCTTTCGCTAATCTGAGCCAGTTCGCCGGCTTTTTCAGTCTGTCCGGTTCTTATAAATACCTGCTGATAATCCTTAAAAGCCTGGTAGTTCATTTCTACCGTCCAGCTTGAGATCATGCGTTGAGCGAGTTGCTCACTAACAGGTTGTAAAGAATCATTCCAGTCGCCGCCACCAAAGGGCACAAGCGCGGTGCCCGGGATAAATGATCCGGTAATCATATTGATCAGCCTGTTCATGTGCTCGCTGAGTGAAGTTTTTTCAGCAGCATTAATTCCGTTTTGATGATAATAAGGGAGTACTTCGTCAAGGATGCGTGTATCGCCGGTAACTTTGACATAATTAGCAAGCGCTATGATGCACCAGTAAACCACATCGCCGTTGGAATCATGCGCCCTGATGTTGTGATAGCTATCGAACATCCACCATTGCGGCCAGCCGCCATCAGGGTTTTGGTTCGAGAAGATAATGCGCAAAACTTGCCTGGCTTCATCATATTTTTGCAGGCACAGCAACAACTCAACCGGCCCCTGGGCAACATCGCGTGTTCCCCAGGCAGCGCCGCTGAACTGTTCGAGGCCGTATGGGGTCAGAAAATGGGTCAAAGCGTTCATGCCATACCAGGGTAAGATTTCACGAATAGCTAAAACATCTTTCTGTTGACTTTCAAGAGATAGGTTCAAACTTAAGCCCTGCCATGCAAAACCGGCATCAATGCAATCGGAGAGCCACTGTTCATCGGCGTTTTCAAACTGAATCATTTCGGCTTCGCAACCTACTTCAGCAAGAAAACTCATACAAAACGCAGAAGTTGTCCTGACATCCAGCACGTACTTTGAATCAGATAAGCTCTTGTCATTACCGTAAAAGACTTCATTATCGTTCGCCGAAAATTCAGCATTCTCGCTTTGAACCCTTATCCGGAATTGTGCTTCTGGAAATTTTCCGGCTATCATGCTATCTGGCTTTGGCCTGAAAATATATTCGCCATTGTTGTTTCCGGTAAAAGCTTTCCAGCCGTTCAAACCATCAAAATCATGCGTAATTATAAATCTCACATCATCACCCCTGAGAACCTTGACATCCATATTCACCTGTGGGGCTGATTTAGATGTCCAGGTTCGAACCTGGAAGCAGTACTTGCCATGCTTATAAATCCAGCGGCAATGGTTCAAGCCAATTTCAAACGCGGAGGGAACTCCAAGCAAATAGAGTGTGTCATTTATTTCAACAAAAATCCGTTGGCCTGATTCTGGCGAAAGATTAAACTGGCTCGTGCAAATGGATAGCAGTGTATTGAAATTTGTATTTCCCTGTGTAAGATGCGAATTGAAAACACCAAACATAAAAGCAGTGGTGGATACGATGTTTTCATCAGGTACCAGTCCGGCTTTGGCCTGCATGATATGGCCATGAGGCCGGTCGGCAAGCAACTCTTTTGCCCTGAGTACAATATGCCTGTTCTCTTTGCTGAAAAACGACAATAAGCGGCCATCCACTTTTTCAGGATGTCGCCGTTCGTTGCCAAAAAACTGGTTCAGTTCGACATCATTTAAATCTTCAACAGGGAAAAAAGCGGAAGTATTGAAGATGTTTTTTTCCGGTGCTAACCATTCGCCAGGACTACCGGAAGGATTCTTAATATCAAATTCCGATTTCAGGGTGGCTAAGCGGCCCAGATCGTCTTCTGATGAAGCCTTTGGGTGATCGTGCAAATAAGTAGCAAAAAAAACACTCTTAAAATTTTCTCCTATAGCAAGTTTGAAGGGTTTTCCCTGCAAAACAACAACAGATGATTCACCGGCATACTCGCCCCCCAGCCTTTCTATAATCAAACCTTCAGGAATCCCGGTTTCCCGGTAAGTTTTGCCATAAAACTGCATGCCATCCGTGCTTCCTGCAACAGCGCCATTTTCGCAAGCCATCATGAACCAAGGATTGCCAATGGCTTCTTTCATATTCTGGCGGCAACATATTACTGAGCCAAAGGTTTGATCTTCAAGGATTCGTCTTTCGAGGTATTGGCTTACATAATATTCATTGATCAGCCCTGAATTGATTGGTTTCAATCCAATGTCCTGCACATAAATTAAATCAAGCTCGACCTCTTCATCAGATTTGTTGTTGATTTCGATCATGAACTGCCAGCTCAGACTTTTCGGCGAAAGCCGGAGTGAGCAAAGATATTCAATACCCTGCCAGATGCCGCCGGCAATCAAAGTCTCGCCGGAAACTTTAAACCGACTATTGCTTTCGGGTCCGAGGAGGGCTATGAACTCAATGGGTTTTGACCTTTTTCTAAGGTAGATATTGGCTCCCGGTTTTGAAAAAGGCGTTGTTTCTTTAAGGCTGATCCTGATGGGATCTGCTTCAAAACTTTTGATTGAGCCATTTCCAAGGAATTTAACGGTGAGCCCTGATTGGTTTATAATGTTCATAGTTGAAAAGAGATTAAACCGCTAAGGCGCGAAGGCGTATGGATTTTTATGAAATAGCCTTTTCTTTACGTCTTTGCGCCTTAGCGGTTAAAAATTAAGACGGATGACAAATTCTTCTCTGTGCTTGTGCGGATAATTAACTACAATCCGCTTCCCACTGCTTAGCATTTTAACCGGTTCATCGTCAATGGTAATCGAATTGATCTGAGCCAAATTCTCGCCTTCAAAAACGATTTCCCCTGCCAGGTCGCGATCTCCGAAAACTGTGATTTCAGTTATAGATTCCTTTGTTTCAATCGCCAGGATACCGGATGTGCTGTGAAGTATCGTCAGTCCTTCTCCCATTTGCATGCATATTGGGGTCAGAACAGCATATAAAGCCGGCCACAAAGTTGCTTTGCCTGAAAACGGTATCGTTATAGTTTCATGGCTGCCTGGATGCGTATAGGTTACTGTTCCGGTTTGCTCTTCATTATAATAATTTCCGACAAACAGCATCGCGGAATTTTCATCGGTAAATCGTTGCCTTACCGTTATGAAATCGTTGTCTGACGATGCTTTCCGAAGTCTTGCTCCCGATGTTTCCAGTAAAGCTTCGTAAATCGGTTTGTGTCCTTCGGTGTCGAACCCAATCCATGTTCCCAGATGAATTATCCTGCCTTTTTTATGCGATTTTGAAAAACCGCAAACACTGCCCTTCAGTGTTCGGGCAATTACTTCATCAGACGTAAATGTTTCTTCGGGATAAACGATTTGCGGGTTCGCACATTTGATATCGCTTAAACTAAAAACATCAATAAGAGGCGAATCAATGGTTTCGACTCCTAAGGGTTTAACTGACAATGCATCCCGGATAATTGCGCAGGGTTTTTGTGACATTTCCCGGTTGGGCAGGTTCGGGAAGATTACCAAATTTCCACCTGCGGCAACATAGTTAATCATGGTTTGCTGATCCCCTGAA
The DNA here is from genome assembly GCA_014860575.1 of Bacteroidales bacterium. Classification (NCBI taxonomy): domain Bacteria; kingdom Pseudomonadati; phylum Bacteroidota; class Bacteroidia; order Bacteroidales; species Bacteroidales bacterium. Next base: position 92,847 of record JACZJK010000035.1, on the reverse strand, counting down.
TTCATTTCATCGGTGCAAAATGCCCAAACCTGTTTGTATTTATTTAACTCAGCAGCAGTAGTTTTCGTCAGGTCAAGCATGTCATAATCTACATTCAGAACCTGCAGTGCTTTCAGCAAACCATCAAAATATGCAGGCCTGCGAATGGCAGAATAAGAAAACTTTAGTCCGGATGCTCCTTCTTCAGGCCTTTCCAGTTCTGTAGCATAATAGGGAGGGTAGAACAACACACATATTTCGGATTGACGTTTTGCTTCGAGAATGAGGCTTTCATTTGTTTTGATGAGTTTGCTCATTCGCTGAACCAATGAAAACGCGCTTGTACGCTCCCCTTCGGCAGTCAATGGTGTGAACCAATAAAATGTATCGCCTGAGTAGCCCATTTTCTCCGGGTTGCGCCCCTGTGAGAACATGTAGTAATTCCAGCCGGTCAGTCCATTGGCAATGCTGGCTTTGTAAAAAAGTTCCATTTCACGTGGGTTCGTAACCACATGGTATTCGCGTGAACCGCTCTGAAATTCCGCAGCAAACAATGGTTTGTTTCCCTGCATTGCAATGGTTATATCATTAATAATCCGGTCGTCGTGCATGTTGCAGTGCGACATGAACTCAGGAATATGATCAACCCCGAAAATGATATCGCTCTTTTCCCTGTACAATTCCTCATACATTGTAATATTCACCGGAAACTCATATCCATGCCCGTAAATCCAGCCCGGCAGGTTGTGATAAAAAGGAACCGTAACGCCATGTACCCTGGCCATCTGCGCAAGCATTTTGAGGTATTCAGCGTAATACATGCGCCAGAAGGAATGCCATTCGTAATCACGGCTGCGATCTCCTTTTGATTCGTACGGAAGTTTGCCATCGGGTGGTAAAGCAATATGCTCAAAATCATTGAAATTGGTTCCCCACAATGAATTCACTTTTTCAATGTTGGCAAACCTGCTTTCAAGGTATTTTATAAACCGCTGCCTGATATCCTCACTGTAATCAGCCTGATGTGCGAGCCATGAGAACAAACCAATTTCATTGCAAATCTGCATCATGATCACCGGCCCGCCATTTGAGATTTCATGCTCCCGAATAAAAGGCATAATATGATTATACCAATGGGTAACACTTTCGATATATCCAGGGTGGAACAGGCTTACACCATCGCTCGGAACTGCTTCTCCCCTGCTGTTATGCATTCTCAACGCTTCTCCATATTTGTTCAGGAACCAATATGGAAGACCGGCGCCGCGGAATTCGGCAAGTATATAAGGGCCGGGTTTCAAAATGCAGGTCAGACCAAAATCCTTGCATAATTTCAGCCAGCCTTTGAGATCGCGTTCAGGCAATGTGGTTCCATCAAAATCAAATACGCCCTCATCAGGCTCATGCCAGGCCCAGGGCACGTAAGAACTTACCGCTGCGAGCCCGGCTTCTTTTGCTGCTTCAAGGTGAGTGTTCCATAACTCACGCTTAACCCTGAAATAATGGATCTCACCTGAATTGAGAAAGACCTTTTTATTATCCAGGTAAAAGTTATTTTCCTTAATACTAAAATTCATTTTCAAAGATTTTCAATTTAAGCCATAATTGTTCCATTGGCATTGTCCTCCTCATCCCGTCTTTCCTTGTTTCTTTGCTTGAGAAGTGCCTTAATTTCGCTGGATCGTTTTTCAGTTAGCGAGTAACGCAGTAAAAAGAAAACAGAAAAGATACTCAACAGCAATGGCAGCCCTATTTCTACCGCGCGCATCATAAACAAGGTATATGGCGATTGCTGTGTGAGTTCTACAATTTCGTCTTCAACAACGCTTAGCTCCTGATCAAGCTTTTCGAGTGGCAATGCAGTGTTCAGATTGGCAAGCCGGTTATTTACGCCCAGCATGTTTTCCATCAGTTCCTGATAGTGTTCTTCGCTCTTTTTTGTTTTCATTGCCCTGGCTTCAAGGTGCAGCATTAGCTCAAATGAATTCATTCTTGCTTTGTTAAGCCTGGTTTGCAATGTAAGGGTGATTGCCTCTTCTGTAATTGATTTGGCAAGAACTTCATCAGCCGGTAATGTTATGTTTTGTAAACGCGACTGTAATTGTTCCAACTCATTCATGTTGGAGTTGGTGGCTGTAAGGATGTTTGCCAACATGTCTTTTTTCTGGCTTTCGTAGGTAGCTATTTTTTTACCCGACATTTCAGGCTGTCTCAGCAATTCCTTCTCAAGATAAATTGCATATGTTTGTGATTCTGCCAACGCTTCCGCAGTCTGTATTTTTGCTTTTTCAATCAGCTCAGTATTGGTTCCCATGAGTGATTGAGCGCTTCCCCAATCCTGCACCTTGACCTGCATTTCCCTGATGCTCCCCTGCAGGCTGTCAACCCTGGTAACCTGGGTTTCGTCGAACATTGTAAATACGATTAGCGCTCCGGCAACAAAGCTGGCCAAAGCGGTTCCCATTTTAATAAACCACCAGAAAATAGAATAATAACTGCCTTCGGTGCGTGTACCCGTTTTCAGGTCATCTTCGTCGCAAATATCGCCCACCATTGAAGAACCCAGGGTAAAGAAAAACAGCATCCCGGCTGAAAGTAAAACTGTGGGAATAATAATCAGGTAAGGATATTGAGGGTTATAGGCGAAGATTTTGGAGAGTTGCGCGAGGCACATGAGTAAAATTGCAATTGAGAGGGTTTTTCGTTTACCCAGTTTCGGACTGATCCAGTTAAGGGGGAATACAGCCAGCACCCCTGTGATGGCCCAGATAGTGCCATTTATTCCAAGCAAATATGCCCCTGCAACTTTATCTCCTCCGAAAATGTAAAAAATAGGAATGTACGACCCCAGCAGGTTCACGAAATTAAATCCCATGGCCAAGGTAAAGATCGTTAACGTCAGCATGATAAAATTCCTGTTGCTGGCGGTGTGTTTTACATCTTTCCAGAAAGGCGTCTTCGCCTGTTTCTTCACACGTTTGAATCCTGGTTCACGCAATGTAAAGAACCACCAGAACGAGAGTGGGATCAGGATGGCTGCGATAAGTATGGAAACATAGCGCATGCCATCAGCCTCATTGCCTCCGGGTCCTCTAAAAATTTCCAGGCTTGCCAGGGCAAAGAGCCAGGGTGTACTCATTGCAAAAAGATTACCGACAAAGCTTTTGGCACTGAAAAGCCGGGTGCGCTCATGTTGGTCGGTGGTCATCTCCATACCAAGTGCGCCGTGTGGGATCTCAAAAATGGTGCAGGCAGTATAAAACAGCAGGAGCGCGACCAAGATGTAAACAAGTTGGAAAGCCTGGAAGCCCGCCTCTGACGGGAACCAAACCCTCACCATATCACCTTTGGGAATCCACCAGATTACAACAAAAAAGAATGCTACCAGGATTCCGCCTATCAGCAAATATGGTCGACGACGTCCCCAGCGAGTACGGGTATTGTCTGACATATGGCCGATAATGGGATCGGAAACTGCATCCCACAAACGGGGTATGATTAAAATAACTCCCAGCCAGAAAGCGCTGAGCCCCAAACTAATATTGCCCATCAAACCAACGAGTATCCCGGCTATGTTAAAGAGGGCAATGGGAATGATTCCGCCTGCACCATAAGCTGCCAGTTGTGGGAAAGGGATTCTATCTTCTGCTAAAACATGCTTTACTCTGCCTTCTTTCTGTTCGTTCATAGTAAAAAATGCTGGCGGAAACGTTAATAATAAACAATTACTTCTGCAGGAAATTCCCTTACCGAAATCTCCCTTTCATTAAAATCATGGGTCTCAATACCATTGATGGTGATTTTTTCAGGCATTAACAAACTGTTGAAATTCCTGATTTTAATTCCATTGGCGGGAAGGTTCGCATCACCATAAATTGAGAAGTGGTAGCGCGACTTTTCCTTCTTAATTGAAAATGAGATTTCACCATAATAGGTCGGAAGGTTCTCAACCGAAATTCCTTCAGGTGAATCAATCCAATCCTGGTAAAGCGCCGACGCGAGTACAAGCGATTCATCGTACTCATTTTCATAAACAAACATTGAGCGGATGGCATTGATGAAGTCGCTGCCGACCCAGGTATGTGGCATATCGCCTATAAATCGCGGAATGCGGTAATCTTTCCAAACAACTTCGGCCCAATGATGCCAACCCTGAGGCCGCTGATCGTCGAGGAAAAAATCAATTAATGCATGCGCCCTTTCCGGTTGATCCAAAATGATGTAAGAACCTATCAGGCGCGTCTCGTAAGGGGTGTAATTGATCCATTCAATTTCACCGTCTCGTCGGGTCCTGAAATACTTGTAATACCTTTCGAAGGTATTATAAACCTCCGGCCGGGGAAGATTATTCAGTTCGTTGCATGGTGTTAAGGCGATGGTTGTTGATGTGGCATCAAAATCGCCAAGCTCAACACAACCGGGGAGGTAATCAATGTTCCTGGTTTTCATCGCCAATTTAAAGGAATTGTACAGGTTTTCCCTGAAAGTGTCGCGTGTTTTTGCAATGCTTTCGTAATGCTCTTGCTCGCCAAGAATCTTCTGGATTTCAACCGCATCTTTTAAACCTTTCATGATAAAAAAATTATCCCAATAGGAGTGCATGGGTTTTTCGGAATAGCCTTCATGACTGATGGATTCCGGAACCAGGCCGTAATAAGCCCGGATGCTGTCGTTGCCGAATTTGAAATGGTCGGTTGATCTTTCGGCAATTAACGATTCAATGTACTCTACTGCCATTAAAACGTTTTCATTTTTTGATCGCAGAAAGGCTGTGTCCTTTGTGAAGTTGAAATATTCACGGATCAGATAAATCAGTTGGCCGTGGCTATCGTGCTCGGGAACCGGATCGGGCCCGCGAAAATCCACAACACAGGGAACTTTGCCACTTTCGTACTGGTGATCGGCATACCAGTTGATGAAGTCTTTCACCTCTTCAACAATTCCTGATTTTAACAGCGCCGATGAAGTAAGCGATCCATCACGTATCCAGCTTCTCTCGTACGAACGCGAACCGGGTTGGATCCCGGCTTTATCGCGGTTGATCAATATATAGGCAAGGTTCGATTTATAGGCATTTACAATCCTGTCAGCCGATTCGGGCAGGTTGAATTTAATGTGGTCCACCCGATTTCTCCAGAACCCGGTAGATTGTCTGAAATATTCTGCAATTATTTCGTTGCTTATTTCGTGGTTCTCAGGAACAGGATCATAAAACGGGACTACTACAAAGAATTCCTTGCGCTCGCCGGGATTCAGTCTCATAATATATTTCATCACTCCACCTGCCAGCCCTTGCGGATCAGTGGCAGAAGTCCTGTAAGGAATTTCGCCATTCCGGATAAAATCAACTACGTTGCCAGCATCAAAAGCAAATGCCCCGAAATGATCATAATCTATGGTAGAGAACAGTTTCTTCTTATCAACGGTAATTGCCCTACCTTTTTCCGGTCCACGGATCGAATGAATTTTACCAGCGCCGCCCTCGAGGTTCAAAAACTGGTAATAAGGATTCACCTGGAATGGCCGTACCAGCAAATAAAACTCGAAATCCTTCGTTTGGCCTGAAGTGTTGGTGAATGAGTAAGCAATATTCAGGCGGGAATCAACATTGGCTTCTCCGCTGGCAGAAATCCCTGTCACAAAATTTATATCATCGTAAAGCCAGCTTACTGATGGTGTGAAACCAAGCCCGCCATCATCTTCAAAATAATTCAAAGATTGGTTTGATTGTACATTGTTCCAGTTATAGAGTTTGCCACCGGATATTATCATTGGTTCAATTGAAAACAGGGCTTTATCCACCTCAACCATTCCATCTTCATTGATCATGGCTTCTTTCATATCGTTGTTAACGCCTGTTACAGTCCAGTACGAAGCCTGCTCAAGAAAATAGCGCGGATAATCACCTGCGGTAGAATTCTGAGCAGTGTATCTGAGAAAATCATTGGCTGACATAGCGCTTTTTATGTCTAGAAAATTGACTTCAGCAATCCCGAACCTGTTCTTTGTAGCCCCATCTAAAAGATTAATCTTTAAATATCTGGCTTCGGTTTCAGGCATTCTTATGAAGCTTACATCTCCATGATTTGATCTGACTGAGTAAACTTTCTCCCAGGATTGATTGTCATCGAAAACAAGTATTTCAAAGCTTTTGGCGCGAAGATCCTTTTCCCACGTAATCTGTAGGCCACCAAATTCCCTCTGGGTTCGAAAATCAAAATGCACAAACTGATTTTTACGCTTACGGCTCAGCCATGAAGATTCCTTTGAATCGTCGAGGATAAGCGCGGGTTGGTGATTACGATGCGATGAAGAGGCAGTTACAATGGGATCAGGATAAGTAGCTGTTTCGGGCGGAAGCGGCTTAAATTTGAGATCATCAATCCAGATTGTGCCTTTGCCGCCAACGAAAGAGGCAATTGTAAACTCAATCCGGTCAATGCGTTTTAAGTCACGGTCATCGGTGGGACCCCAGGCAAATCCGATATGCCTTTTTTTAATTGTGATTTTTTTCCATTCTTCCGGGAAATCATAATTGCGGTTATTCACCCACCAGACATTGTCGCCGCTGCTATCAATAAATTTAACCTCAAAATTGTTTGCCGGCGATTCGGCTTTCAAATAAAAGGTAAACTCATAGTTTTCGGGCAGGTCAATCGGAAACAATTTCTGGATGCCCCCGTAGCCGGTTCCTTTTGTGAAATCATAATCAAAGCGGAGTGCATTATCGCTTAATCCTTTGTCTACTGAGAGGTTGAGATCAACTCCATCGGACTGTATAAAATCCCAGCCGGATTTGTTTTCAAACTGATCAAGCGTTTGGATCTGAGCCAAACCGACCGTTGTCATTAAAAACAATAATGTAGAGAGTGCAAATTTCTTCATCATTCTAATGTTTTAAACCGCTAAGGCGCGAAGGCGCAAAGACTTTAAATTTCCCCGCGTCTTTGCGCCTTCGCAGTATATTCTCATGGGACATCGTTTTAAAAATTTACTTGCCCATGTATTCATAGCCCAGCTTATTCAATCCATCCTGGATAACAGGATCTTTCATCACATAATCCCAGACCAGGCCGGTTCTGAAATTTTCAATCATGATAAGCATAGGACCCTGGGCGATGCCGATAAAATCATCATTCACCCATTTGGCTGTTGGATTGAAAGCATCGTAGAATCCGTATTTGCCCCAGATGCTGTCGCCGTGCTTCTCAATCATGGAATGAATGGTTGGAAGAACAATTTCGGGTGCAAACGGCAAGGATGAAAGCGATGCATAAGGAGCGATGGTTCCATCATCAAAATAATTGTACTCAGGTCCGGCAGCTCCCCTGCCTGCATACCCTAAAAATTCTTTGTCATCGAAATTATGAATCTCTGTGGGTCCATCACTTGCAGTTACACCCCAGCAAAGCGAATCATAACCGACCCAGCCATGTGGGTTTTCAATGGCGTATTGTTGCTGAACATAGGTTGCACGGCGCGAATTTTCGAAATAGTCAATGCCTTTTTCTTTCATGTATGAATCAACAAGGCCGCGGTAATCAATAAATGCCTGCGAAAACTGATGACCGAACAATGGAGGGAAAGCAACATGCGAAAGGCCTTCATAAGGAGTATTCCATTTGTATGTTGATAACCATGAATTATAGCTTCTTTCAACATTTTCCATTCCGGTACCGGCGGCCAGCACATATAGGAACAGCGCTTCATTATACCCCGTCCAACCCCAGCTATGCAAACCTTCTTCGGGATCCCAGCCCATTGAAATCGTATGGGGATGCTGGCTTTCGGCTGGCATGTCCAGGAAATTCCATTCCAGTCGGTCAATTAGTTTACTGGCAAGTGAGCGAATTTGCTTTTCAGTTTTATTGTCTGCATTGAAATAATTACGCGCAAATATGATCCCCATCATCAGCAAGCCGGTATCAATCGAGGAAAGTTCGCAATCCCACTCACGTTCTCCGGTGTCCATCGTTAGGAAGTGATAATAAAATCCTTTGTAGCCTGTTGCCAGCGCGTCAGTGCTCTGCTCAGAATTGTAAAAGAAATTTAGCATGTAGAGCACTATTTGCGCTGCTTCTTCCCGTGCAATCCAATTTCTTTCTACTCCAATTGCGAAACATGGAATACCAAATCCTGTGGAAGCTATGCTTGATGGCGCCCAGTCAGCAGAGCGGTCTTTCACAATACCCCATTCAGGATGCTGTTCATTCACAAAGAAGAGAAATGTTTTCTTCTGTATAGAATCGAGCATGAGTTCATCAGCCTGTGATAATGGGTAATCTATTTTCCCATGCGATTTAAACACTACTTGATTTGGTTGGTTGCAGGCAGACACTGATAATGCGATTAAAAACAAAGTAAATATCTTCTTCATAGTCTTTGGATTAATAGTTTTTCAAATGCGTTCTTATCAGTTCCATTTGTGTCAATGAAGTTGTGCAGATTGATGATTTTTCAACCATCAATGCACTTAGTTTTCACGTAGTATTGTCACTAATTTGAAAACCCCAGCTTATCCATCGCAGCCTGCACTTCAGGCGCTGACATGAACAGATCCCAGCAAAGGCCGGTCCGGTAGTTTTCAATCATTACAATGATGGGACCCTGGTCAATTGCCAGGTATGAATTTGCCCACCATCCCTGACCCGGATTGAAGGCATCATAAAAGCCATATTCGCCCCATAATTTATCTCCAAGGATCGAATAGAAATGTTGCATCGCCTGCATTGATTCTTCGGGGGTGTATGGCATTGACGACAGGGCAGCAGTTGGGGTAATGGTACCGTTGTCCCTTGCAGGAGTTGGTTCATGTGCAAGGTAACCCCAGGGATCGTCGCTTGCGGTTAGACCCCAGGAATCTGCATCATAGCCGATATGGTTATAAGGATTTTCAATGCAATGCTGCCGGTTGATGAGTGTATGGTTCACATTCTGTGTCCAGTAGTTGGCATACTGATCAATCAGGTTGGTTGGGTTCAGACCAAGAAACGAGTAATGGGCAAAGAAAAGTGGCCCACCGAAGTCATAGCCCACCGGAAGAGGAATTCCATAAAAGCTTTTACCGTTGTTGATATTTCCGGAACGTGCCCAACCCTGGTGATATACTGAGGGTTCAATCGGAAAAGTTGAGGATGTGGCGGCCATAAAATAAGTAATGAGGGCTTCATTGTATCCCCTCACCTGCATGTTCATATCCCAGCCATAGTTTGGCGACCAATGCCAGTACAATACGTTTTGTCCGCCACGGGTGTACCACGACCATTCTATTTCATTGAGTAAGACATTGATCTTGTTGAAGAGCAAGCCTTCAAAATAAGCATTGGGATCCAAATACTGACGAATTGTTAACAGGCCTGCGGCCATGAATGAGGTTTCAACCAGATCGCCGCCGTTGTCTTTTGTGCTGAAAGCAATGGTTTGCCCGGTATTGCCATTCATCCAATGTGGCCAAACACCATGGAAGCGGTCGGCGGCTGTTAAGAAATCTACAATTTGATTGAGACGGTTTACACCTTCAACACGAGAAATAAACCCACGTTCTATTCCGACCAAAATTGCCATCACTCCAAAACCGCTTCCCCCAATGGTTACAGTATTTCCCGATGAATTCCGCTCGCGTGCCAGTCCGCTAACCGGGTGAGCAAAGTCCCAGAAATATTTAAATGATTGTTCTTGGACCAACGTGAGCAGATCCTCATCGCTGATAGGAGGAAATTTCGGTGTAGGATCAAGGCCTGTGTAAAAAGGTTTTGAAAAGCCGGCGAACTTAAATCCATTCAGAGCGGTCAGATTCGGGGAAATATTGAATGTGTATTTTGAGTAGTAGTCAAGGTTTGCATTGTTTGTGATCGTAATCGTTTTGTGATCACCAGAAAGAACTGTATTGAAACCAAAACCGGGGTAGAATGAAAAATGGTTTTGAAAATTATTCAGATCAAGGCTTTCGGAAAAGGTAATTACCAATTCAATTGCATCAAAATCAATGTTCTTTATTTCTGCTGCAATGTTGAAGTTTACACCATTTAGTGTAACTAATTGTATGGTTAGCGTTCCGACCTCTGTCATAAAAGGATACTCAATTCCTGGGAAGGTCTGCTTATCTGCACCCTTTATCTCAGATGAAATTGCAACTTTGTAGGTAACAGAATTTTCAAGAGCGCTGTTGGGAGTTAGCATCACCGTTTTATTCTCATTTGAAAATGAAGTTGTGGCACCTATTGTTTGGTCACTTTCAGTATTTACAATTGCAATATTTTCTCTGGCCGATGCAGTATCTACAGCACTGCTGAATTCAATATAAAAAATGCTGCTTACAGGAATATTTGAAGTGCTCTGTGTATGTGACAGTGTGGTATTGCCCGCTCTTACCCTTATTAATTGCAATGTTCCCGGGTCAGTTGGGTCGCCATTGTCTTTTTTGCAGGATAAGGCAGAGAAAAGTATAAATAGAAAGATGATTAGCCTGGAGCCGTTTGCCATTTTTCAGTATTAATGAAGGAGGGGTGAGCCTAGGCTCGCCCCTCCACATTCCTAACTAAAACCATACCTTACGGTTTTTCTGAGTTGTACATCAACAGAATTTCCGCTGGAGTTAAAACTTTGTGGTAGATCCTGATATCGTCGAGCTGACCTTTGAAGTGGTTAGCTTCAGGGAAGGTATAACCACCCCATGGTTCGTTAGCCCACATTGATCCGGCTCTTGACTGGATGAACCCAAATGCAAGGTCATTATTTACATCGGGCATAGCGCCATCGTATTTCATACCTTTAACTCCACGCTTGGCGTCGCCATCAGGCCAGAGATTGAAATCGAAACTTTTCATTTTCTCGCCGTTGTAATACAAAGTTGCTTTTTTAGCATCACCATCATAGGTATAAATTACATGCAGCCACTTTTCTTTAAGCATTGAAATCATATCGGCAGGGGCAATTGCTTTAGCAAAGTCCCATCCCTGCCAGCCACCATTTCCATTAAAAGTTGCATCGCTTGGAAACCACATGTCTTCACCGGCTGTTGTGCCATCTTCCAGTTCATAGCGGATGGCAAATTTAGCTCCGTCAAGACCCCCAAACATCTCGAACTGCAAACCATAGAATGCGCCCAGGCCAATAACAAAATGCCCTTTGCCCTGATCCATGGCCTTTACCCAGAATGATATAGTAAAATCCTTTGTATTAATTAATACGTCGCCATTGGGAATCTCAATGATACTGCTGGTTCCGTTAAAATCTGCAGCTTTGCCTGCAGCAGCATTGCGTGATGCAACATAAGCTATGTCAACAATGCCGTTGGCAGCTGGATTGTATGAACCTGCTACATCGTTGGCATTGTCTTCAAAAGTCCAATGAGCAATTACACCCGCAGGGGCAAAAGTGCCTTCGGTGGTGAAATTACGTGAAACTTCTGTCATGAATTTATCCTCGGTTGATTTAAGGCCTGCTTTAAACTTCAGGTCATAGAGTGTTCCGCTTCCAAGTACTGTTTTAGGAACAACAGTTATGCTTTTACCTGCAACGGTGATTGTGAGTTCAATGTCGGTATTGTCATAATTCTGTGTTAGTGTAATGTTTGCAGGAATTGCTGTCGCCGGATCAATTTCTGTGCTGAATGTAGCAACAATGGTCGGCTCCAGAGGAACAGTGGTCGGCGCCACAGCCGCATTAAGATCTATTGTACCAGCAACTAGGGTTTCCAAAGTAAGATCCTTTGGATCATCATCTTTCTTACAGGCGGTGAAAACCATTGCTGTAATGGCCAACGCTGCCAGAGGAATTAAAAAAAACTGCTTTCTTTTCATACTACTTAGTTTAAAATTGAATGATTAGTTAGAATTATTACTTAAAAACGCATAATATTTATTTTAGTATTGAGCGGAGTGTTATTGGCAGTAACTCGAAGAATGTAGATACCCTGATTCAAATCAGAAACATCCACCTGAGATTCAAGTGTCTGCGTGTTGGCAGAATACATAAGTCTGCCAGCCAGATCGTAAATCTCAACAGTTTGTATTTTTTCTGAATTTCTAATTGTTATAAAATCACTTGCAGGGTTTGGATACACTTGCAGTTGATTTGCCTTGTCTGGCTCATAAGTAAATAAAGGATCTCCCCCAACCCTGATGTCGTCAAAATAAATAACAATATCATCAGTCAGGGTGAGTGGATCTTCAAAGTCGGGCATAAAAGCAATTACGTTCCAGCTGCCAGTTTTTTCAGAAAAATCGAAAACAATCTCTTCCCATTCCCCTGTAAGGGTTTGAGGATACATGCTGCCAATTTCCAGGTTGGCACTTGGTCCACCTTCAACCTTAAATCTAAGAGGGCTGATACGTGGTTTCCATACTTTTACATAAACAAACTTATTATCAGTCAGGTCAAGAGGTGCTGGCAGCGCAGACCAGAAACCTCCCCATGGAACGCCGTGCTGACTGCGTTCATATTTCACAACGTGTCCGCTTTCGTTAATACCAGTTGGATCTGGATTACCAACAACCGTCATACTGCTGTTGTCATCGGCTCCACCAAGCATAAGGTTCAATTGGATGTGATCAAAATCTTCAACAACATATGCAGCAGCGCTGCCGGGAGTTGGGTCGTTATTTACCATGATGTAGTCAAAATAGATCACAATGTCATCCTCTAATGTCAGAGGATCTTCGAAATCGGGCATAAAGACTACTACATTCCATTCGCCGGTAACGCCTGAAAAATCAAAAACGATATCTTCCCATTCTTCAGTGAGAGTTTGGGGGTTCATACTGGCAACTTCAGTATTTGCGCCGGGGCCTCCTTCAATTTTAAACCTCAGTGGGCTGATCCGTGGCTTCCATACACGCACATGCACATACTTATTAACAGTCAGGTCAAGTGGTTCGGGCAAGGATGACCAGAATCCACCCCAGGGCACACCATGCTGGCTACGATCAAATTTCACGACATGTGAACTGACGTTTATACCACTTGGATCCGGATTTGGAACAATCGTCATGGTACTATTGTCATCAGCTCCACCAAGCATCATATTTAAATTAATATGCTCAAAGTCTTCGACCATTTGAGCACGTGATATGCCGGCCACTGCCAGCATCGCAACTAAAAGAAGAGTAAATTTTTTCATAATGATAATTTTTAATGAATGATTAATTGGTTTTTATGTTGATTCTAATAACTGCTTACCAGTTCGTATTCTGTGATAATGATCCCTGCGAAATGTCAATCTCATTTTGCGGAATTGGAAGTAGTTCATGTTTGCCTTGCTGGTATCCAAGAGGGCCCAACAACTGGGGTGCTTTTCCGGTTCTTACAAGATCCCAGAATCGGTGTCCTTCCATAGCCAGTTCTACCCTGCGTTCGAAAAGGATCAGATCGCGAAGTTCATCTTTATTGGTTGTTGTGATATCAGGCAAAATTTCACCGTTGCCGTGCCGCGCTCTATTACGAACCTCGTTAAGATGTAACAATGCTTCGCCTGGTTTGCCATTCTCGTTCAGCGCTTCGGCGGCCATTAATAGTACATCAGAAAATCTGATCAAACGTCGGTTATGGCCAAATTGGGTATTGGTTGAAGTTCCCGGAATCCACACTTTGCGGTTGTAACATTCTACTTCAACCAAATTTCCCTGCTCATCAAAGGTTTCATCAGGAGTTGTACCATCGCCCAGTATCAAAATACCATCAATTTCGTCTCCAAGATCAATGATTGTGAGTTTCAAACGCGGATCATCCTCTTCAAATGCATTGCGCAGATTGAGCGAAGGACGGTTAAAACCCCATCCACGGTTCGGTGTTCCACGAACGCCTTGTGTATTGGCATACTGATTTCCAACTGCACCTTCGGTTTCCATAGCGCCTATCTCAAAAACAGACTCAACACCATGCTCGCCATTTTTGCCATTGGCGTCTTCAAAGTTCGGTTCAAGGTCATATTCATTTGATTGAATTACCTCAAGTGCATATTTTTCAGCGTTCACAAAATCGCCTTTAAAAAGATAGAACCTGGCCAGCAATGCCCTGGCTGCCCCTTTTGAAGCACGGCCCAAATCATTGGCGCTGTAACCGCTCTTTTCGGGTAAGTTGCTCACAGCAAATAAAAGATCCTGCTCTACAAGATCATATACTTCCTGAACGCTTGCACGCGGAAGCTGGAGAGGCACTACAGTAGTAGTTACCAGTGGTACGCCACTCCAAGCCCTTACAAGATCGAAATAATACAAACCGCGCAAAAACCTGGCCTCGCCAATATAGCGGTTCTTTAAATTGTTATCCATTTCTAGCTCAGGCACCTTTTCAACCACTACGTTAGCGCGTTTGATGCCCTGGTATAATGAGGCCCACCAGCGGTCGAGGCCGTCCTGTGTAGGAGTGTGAGTGAAATTATCATAAGGCCCCACGGTGTTCAAACCATCGTTTGGGTTACTTCCTTTATGTGTATCATCCGACATAATATCGAGGATCGGAAAACCTCCTGAATGATAATTCCAACTACGAAGTGTTGAATAAGCTGCATTGGTAGCTAGCAGCGCATCGGCCTGATTTATCGGAAATGCTTCCTGGGTCAGTTCTCCCTGCGGATTGATGTCAAGAAAATCCTCACAACCCACGAGGACTGATAAGCTAAGTGCAACGAGTATGTATCCTATTTTTTTCATGATCGCGGGGTTTAAAATGTAACATTAATACCAACAGAATACACGGCAGAAATCGGGTAAACTCCAGTGTCAATCCCGTTCGACAACACATCGTGACCACCTATTTCAGGTGTATATCCGGTGTATTTAGACTGTGTATAAATATTAGTGCCTTTTACATAAATTCTGACCTGCTGCATTGCGACCCTGTTGGTCAGGGATTCAGGCAATGTATATCCAAGCTGGATATTTCGCAGGCGAACAAAGGAGCCATCCTGTATAAAGCGATCAGAAGGCGTGTAATTGTAACCGCCAAATGAAGGCTGTGGTTCAGTTGTACTTGTACCCGGTCCAGTCCAGCGGTCCCAGACGGTTTTCTCAAAGTTATAAGGGTCGGGTCGCACTACATCTTTGCCATTGAATATCTCATTCCCGCTTTGTCCATGAATATCAACTGAGAAGTCAATGGTTTTGTATTGGATTTCGAAATTGAAGCCATAGATATATTTCGGAATTGGTGATCCAATATAAGTCCTGTCCAAACCATTGATTTGGCCATCGTTGTTTACATCCACAAAACGAAGATCACCTACTCCGGCAAGCGACATGTGCGGGTAAGCATTCAGCTCGGCCTGGTCCTGAAAAATTCCATCGGTCTGATACCCATAGAATGCTCCGATTGGCAGGCCAACACGGCTTAAAGTAACTTGCTGTCCATTAGCCAGCCCGCCGCCAATTAAAACAGAATCTACTCCGCTTGCACCTCCAATTGAGAGTACTTCATTATGAATGCTGGTTCCCAGAACACCAACACTATAAGTGAAGTCGCCCACTTTTTCACGCCAGCGTATATTCATCTCAACACCACGGTTCAATGCCGACGCAGCATTGTAACGCACCTTTACACCCTGCCCATTGCCCACATGGCCGGGATTTGAGAGTAAGATCAGAATGTCGTCAGTTATACGGTGGTAGTAGTCAAATTCACCGGTTAAACGGTTGTTGAGCATACCAACTTCCAATCCAATATCGGTTTGGGTTGTAGTTTCCCATACCAGATCGGGGTTGCCGCTGCTAAAGTAGCTGGCAGCAGGATAAGCGGCATCGGGATCGGACAAAATAACTAAAAGGCCGGATTCAACCCTGGCATACCGATCGAAATATTGTATCTTTTCGTTACCGATCTTTCCCCAGCTTGCCCGTAGTTTCAGGTTTGAAATGAGGCCAAATGATTGCATGAATTGCTCATTTGATATATTCCAGCCCAAGGCAAAAGAAGGAAAGTTTGAATAACGGTTTTCCTGGCTGAACTTGGAAGAACCATCACGGCGAAATGTTACGGTACCAATGAACCGGTTATCATAACTATAATTAGCCCGGAAAAGGTAAGAGATCATTGAGTAATTCTGGTTTAGATCAACATTATTAGAGATGCTTTGCAGCATATTGATATTGTTAGCTTCATCCATGATGTATTGAGGTGCGATGTACCAGAAATCAGGGTTATCACGAATTAAGTTCTGCCCTGAGAGCCCATAAGATTCTGAGCGGGTCTTCTGCATTGTATAACCGGCAACTGCATTGATGTTATGCTTGCTGATACGCTTATCGTATGAAACCGTGTTCTCCCACAACCAACTACTATTTTCACCGGTCCCTTTGAAGAGATCGCTGAATTCATTGAACTGTTGGGAGGCAGTCCCGTCAGGATTATATACCGTATATGCCGGTGTAAAGCTTTTTGATTTACTAAATGTAGCGTCAATGCCAAAACTTGATTTTAGTGTGATCCCATCAATCGGGTTTGCTTCAGCATAAAGATTGCCAACACCGCGAACCCCACTGTTGTAATTATTAGAATACTCAAGATCGGCCAATGGGTTCCCGACATTGTACACAACCCCAAAACTTCCGTCGCTGTAATAAGGCTCAAGTAAAGGCTGGGCCCGGTAAACTGCATAAGTTGCATTGGGGGCATTGCGTTGATCATAAGGAGCTACAGTAATGTTGTTCCCCAACCTGAAATATTTCGACAGGTTGTAGGTATTATTGAGTTTAAGCGTAATGCGCTGGTAGTTCGATTTTGGAATAATGCCATCCTGTTGAAACAATCCAATTCCAAAATAATACTGAGAGATGTTCGTAGCTCCCGTTATAGAAAGCTGATGGTTCTGAACCGGCGCTGTTTGAAAAATCAGATCCTGCCAATCAGTATTGGGAACCATATCCACATTATTGTACGAACCTGGCCTGATTTCATTGCTTATGATTGCAAACTCCCGGCCGCTGAGCAGTTCAATTTTTTTTGCAAGTCTTTGAATTCCATACTCACTGGAGAAACTGAAAGAAGGTTTTTCCTGATCAACAGAACCTTTCTTGGTTTGGATCAGAATAACACCATTTGCTCCCCGCGAACCATAAATGGCGGTTGCCGAGGCATCTTTAAGAACCTCCATTGATTCGATATCGCCGGAATTCAAAAAAGAAATATCATCGAGGATCATTCCATCCACCACAAAAATCGGGGCGGAATTGTTAAAAGTGCCCACACCCCTGATTCGAACCGCAGCGCCTGCTCCGGGCGCTCCGGAAGTAGTTGTTACCTGTACACCAGTTACTTTACCCTGAAGGGCTTTTTCCGGGTGAATCGCCGTTATTTTCCGGATGTCTTCCGCCTTCAATGAACTAACCGCACCCGTTAAATCGCTTTTGCGCAGCGTTCCATAACCGATCACAACAAATTCCTCGAGTTGGGTGCTACTGATTTCAAGTACCACATTTATATTCTGCTGGTTGCCAACAACTACTTCCTGATCAATGTAGCCAATGAATGAAAAAACCAGTACCTGCTCGCCAGGCATAACTTCGAGCTGAAATGAACCGTTGATATCCGTTGATGTTCCAATGGAAGTTCCTTTAACAATTACATTTACGCCCGGCAAAGTTTCTCCGGTATCAGAAGCTGTAACGGTTCCGCTCACAATACGCTGGCTGAACGACTGCATCCCTAATAAAAGGATGAACACTAATACTGTGCATCGGGAGAAGAATTTAAGTATGTATTTATTCTGCATAATTTAGTTGTTTTAAATGACTTTGGCTTGTTAAAAACAATAAACATTACAATTTTTTTCAGATTTTCAGCAATTTAGCAAAGTTACACTTAATTAAAGTTAAAGTCAAGAAATGGCAATCATCTAGTATACATCATTGGAAAACGAACAGTAAAATACACCTCATCATTACCACATCAATACTCAAATAATGCCTATAACATGCACGTTGTTAAATTTCTAATGTGGAAATGACAATAGGATAAATAGAACTACTTAGAGGAAAAAATTCGAATCTGAGTTGACTTTCGGCAGATGAGAGGATTCGAAGATCAGTAAGCAAGTATAAATTCTATAAGATTTTGTTCTGATGCCAGATGAAGGCGTTTACGTAAACGGTATCGCCGCTCCTCAACCCCTCTTACTGAGATATTAAGCAATGGGGCAATTTCCTTTGATGATAAATTCAGGCGCAGGTAAGCACAAAGCCTGAGATCGCTTGGGGTAAGGCCAGGGTAATCAGATTTGAGTCGCTGGAAGAAATTCTCATGAGCCTGGTCGAAAAGTTTTTCAAACACTTCCCATTCCTGGTCGCTCTTAAAACTGTTTTCAATCAATCGGTTAATACGCATGAAATATTTCCTGGGAAGTCTTTGCCCGAGTTCTTCCCTTTGCCGGTTTAACTCTTCCTGCAAATTGCCCAGCAATTCGTTCTTTCTTAACAACGCCATCGTACTGTTGGCAAGTTGCGAATTCTTCAACATTATTTCAGATTGCAGCTTTTCGTTACTTAATCGTATGACCTCACTTTCGGCCTGTTCTTTTTGAAGCAGAATTTTCTCTTGTTCCTTGCGAAGTATCTCCTCCTGGTTTTTCCAGTTTCTCCGCAGGTAATTGAGCCTTATTAACCAAACAAGGCCAACAAAAAACAGCACATAAAACGCAAATGAAAAATACGAGAGGTACCAGGGTGGCCTTATCTTTATTGAAACCTGTGCATTTTGTGTGATCACTCCCTGGTTTGTAAGTGTTCGTAACATGAATGTATAAGACCCGGGAGGCAGGCGGTTGTAAGTGATTTCCGATGTAGTGATCCAATCGCTCCAATCTATATCAAAACTATGTAGTTTATACTGGAAGTACTTCTTTTTGCCAACTGGGCCGGGCGCTGAAAAGATAAACTGCAGGTTATTATGACTATGTTTAAACTGCTTTTTCGAGTCGGTGTCAGGTTTGTACCGTATCTTATTTTCTGAGGTTTTCCAGAAAACGACCTCGCTGATCAGCGGTGGTGCGTTTAAGTCAGGTAGCCGGTTCAAACGCTGAAGGTTCAGAATAGAAAAACCATTCTCAAGGCAAATAAGTTGCAGGCTGTCATTGAGCGCTACGATGTTTTCATAATCCTCCACCATGCTCAGGCTGTACATCTGCGGAAGCAAGCGATACAACAGTTCGGCCTTACCAAACCGGATCTCGAAAAAACCGACTTCGTTTTCTTTTATGAACCAGTATTTACCTGGCCCTGCCGAAAGGATTGTATGCGATGCTTCAAATCCTTCAAGCTGCATTGCAAGTTCATGGTATGGAACCATTTTGTTTTGAATGGCATCCCATTGCAGCAAGGCTTGGCCGGTTGGTACAATAATTCTGTTGTCAACTTTGTAAATATGGTTCCAATTATCATGGATGCCATGTTCGATGCCTGGTTTGAGTACAAGCATAGCTGTATCTAATCCAGCGTTCGGCTGAACCAAATACAAGCCTGCTATGGTATGCCCCAGCCAAATGTTTCCGGTATGATCCATTTCAAGAAAGCGCGCCGGAGCTCCAAATCCAGCCATAGTATGGCTTTGCATCCAGGTTACATTTTGTTTACTATAAACCACTAGGTCGCTATATGTACTCTGAATCATGAATTGCTCATCATGCAATGTGGCATGCTTTAGATTGTAACCTCCGCTGACGTTGCTCACAGGAGTCAGCTCATTGTCCTTTATCAGGTATGTGCCATCATTTAGCCCACAGTAGAGAGCCCCATCAATTATATTGATGAACCAAACCTGTCCCTGTGATCCGTTGAGAAACTTTTTGTTATATAGCAACCCATCAGCATACATACTGAAATAATAAATTCCCTGGTTGGTTCCAACGTAAAGTGTGTTCTTAAAAAGACAAGCAGCATAAACGGTTCCAAAACTTTCCGCTGATTCGATGTAAGTTACAAGGGGGGTATTGAATGCAATATAATCAAAGCCTTTATCAAGCCCTACCCAAAGATTGTTGTCAGCGTCTCCATGAACTGCCAGCACAGTATTATTTTGAAGTGATGTTGCTGTGTTGATATGATAAACGAGTTCGCCATCGAGGCTGAGAATAAAAACGCCATTCAAGATTGTTCCAAAAATCAGCCGGTCGCCAATCCTGATCCCGTTGTTGATCTTAAAGGCTTTAAGTTGCTCTGAAACCGGAATCTCCCACTCCTGAAAATCCAGGCCGTCAAAAAGTATGAGCCCACGGGAACTTGTTCCTATTATAAACCTGCCGTTCTCCAATGGCAATATCGCCTTAATTTCCGTTTCGCTGAATATCTGGCTTCCTTCAATAAAAATTAGCTGTTTGTCTATGATTTCGTAAAGTCCACCATCAATTTGCTGGGCAAAAAGTCTTTCGTTGCATTTGATCAAGAACATCATGGAACCCGGAATTGTTATGGAGCTGACACGATGGTTTTCGTAACAAAGCAATTTCCCAAAACTCTGGAAATAGATTTGGTCTCCCACATTTACAATTTTCCAAATCTCATCATTCAGCAACGAATCACCAGTAAGCAACGGAACTAACGAATAGTAATGCAACTGACCGTTCTCATCATTTTCCCAATAACCAAATTCCTCGAAAGAACCAGTATAAATCCTGTTATTGATGGATGCTACCGAGCGGATAATAGTTTTGCCTGGAAGTTCGTTCAGGGAAATATGCGAACCTGAAAGACTGAGCAAGCCTTTATGATTGGCAATAAAAACGTTGCCGTTGGCATCAAGGTCAATATCCCAATTCTGATTGGCAGCGCCATAATCAGATTTTTTATAATTGGTTATGTGATAAGGGCTTTGAGAATAAAAAAGGCTGTGAATTACCAGAAAAGGAATAAGCAACCCAAGGTTGAGAGTGTTTATCCTTAAACTATGTGCCCTTTTCCTGGTCAGCATCGGTTTGAACCAAATCGGTGATTTAAGCAGGTTCAAAGATACAAACAGATTTAATGTGAGGGAATGTGCATTTTTTAAACAGAAAAATTATGCCTTCACCGTAAAGTGACAAACTGCTGGCAAAAGTAATTTTAGCGGTTTGCAAAACTGGTAAAAAACAAAATCAGATATGATGCTTTAAAATGCTTTTCAGGTTAGCTATAAATAATTTGTGGTCAACAACGTTAAGCTGTTCATCAGGGAGGTAAATGAGCGCTAATTTATCATTTTTAGAATGAATATATACCTTGCAGTATTGGCGGGTTGTACCTTTCATTTTGGTAAAGATACGCTTAACTGAAAAATCAGTAAAGTCCCTGAATTCAATAACTATTTCGGGTCTTAGAATTCTTCCTACCGGATCATTGCTTTTTAACAACATTAGTTTTTGATGACTGTCAACAATAATAATGTAGGTAGTATTGGCATACTTATAGTAAAAAAGCATTACACCCAGTAAAACAAACATTACAATCAGATTGGTTGAATCAAAGCTCTGTTCAATGATTGAACGAACCGGTACATAGAAGATAAATACTGCCCAGAGCAATACAATAAAATAATCCGGTTTGCAGATAATTTCAAATTGCTGGGCATCACCTGCAATCTTAAAACGCGAATTTTTGATTTCAGATAACTTGACTAGTTCTTCGAAATTTATCTTAGGGTCGTTAGAAACTATTGGATTTGCTGCCGCTGTTTCTGCTTCAGCAAGCCTTTGAGCATTATCAAGCATATCTCTGATTTGCTTAAACATTTTTGCGGTCTCCTTTTCTCCAAATCCTGATTGTTAGTAAAAAACGGTAATATCTTGGCAAGCTTTGAATTTTAAGCAACTAAGTGCCAGATCTGTTAAAATAGATATCCATATCTCCGGTATGACTAAAACAATTATGATCTTGAGTTCGCCAGTACCTTCTTGAACCTGATGCCCAGAATACAGTAGTACCGTTCCATGTGCAGGAAGCATTAGACTCCGATTTATTATTGGATGTGATTGTTCCAGTGAATTCAAACTTTCGTAAGGAAAGGACTTTAATGGTTCCTTCAATCTTAACAGAATTGCCTTGGTGCTCATGCCTGCCGTTCAAATTGAACACCCCGTTCGCTTCCTGTATTGTAACCTTCCCAAACTGCTCATCACTACCGATAAAATAGCAACTGAAAAGGTGATCACCCAGGTAAATATCCCTTATTCTATTTACTGAATCATTAATTATGGATTGTATGCTATCCTGAACCCCTAGGCTATCGGCTATTCTTCGGTTTCGTATTTCATCCCTGACCTTATTCAAACTGTCAGCAACACGAATGCTATCCTGGCGCGCCAAATCAGCAGTGTGTGATTCAAAAGGCCCAACGGTTCGCCAAAGAATAATTATTAGCGCCAACAAGCCCAGCAATACAGCCAGGACAAAAATTGTCTTATTTGTTTTCTGAGGCTTATTGATCGTGTTGTTGCCTTCTACCTTAACCGGATCTTTCTTCTGCGCCACATGCTTTCCCTTAACTTCATTCTTGCCCTGTTTACTACTATAGGTATCCGACCCATCATCAATCATAGTTTTATCATCATCAATAGCAGGAAGTGTGATTTGTTTATCCAGAGCAGAGTTTGGTGTCTGTGTGGCTTCAATCAGCGCAAGCTTAAAATCCCTGCATGTTTGATACCTTAAAGTGCGATCCTTATGGGTGGCTGTTTTCAGGATTTCGTCAATCTCCGGGAAACGGCCCAGCAATGGCAATGGTTCGTGGACGATGCGGGTATAAATCTGGAAACTCGATGTGGTTGTCACATCATAAGGCGGTTTGCCATTCAGCATGTAATAAAGCGTAACAGCAAGGGAATAAATATCGCTGCGATGATCAATGTTTTTATCGGTATTTACCTGTTCAGGACTCATGTAAACGGGAGTTCCCATCTGGGTTCCGGTTACGGTCATGTCATCAGCACCGCCAACGATCTTTGCGATCCCAAAGTCAAGGATCTTTGCGGTACCCGAAGATTTTATAAAAATATTTGAAGGTTTAACGTCACGATGAACAATCCCTTTCTGATGTGCATACTCAAACGCATCCAATGCCTGCAGGAAGATGGGAATAGCTTCTGTCAGCGGCATGGGGCCATGCTTTTTAATGATTACATTCAGGTCTTCCCCTTCAAGGAATTCCATTACAATGGCTAGCAAATCGGGGCGTTCTTCATAATCAATCACCCGTGTAATATTAGCGTGGTTTAAGCCGGCCATGAAACGTGCCTCGTTTTCGAACCGTTGGCGGATATTCGCGTTGGCAGTGAGTATGGGGTTCAGCACTTTGATTGCTACTTTCGATTGCAATTTCTCGTGCAATGCCTCATACACCGAAGCCATGCCGCCTTCGCCAATCAAACGGGTAATTCTGTAATGATGTATTTTTTCTCCTATCATGGAATGATGGTCTCGTTAGTCATTTTTGAAAAGAAATTCCGTGCGCCCGACCCTGATCTTATCACCGTGGTTCAGAAAAAGTTTGTCATAGCGGGTTAACCTGAGATCGTTGAGGAAAGTGCCGTTGGTGCTGGGTTCACCACTTGATGATAAACTTCCGTCGTCGGTAAGGATGCATTGCATTTCACCATATTTCTCTATAACCTCTATAACGCAATGTTTACGGCTGATGTAGCGATCGTTTGGAAATGAAATATCAGCCTCACGGCCAATGATATTAATACCCTTTTCCAGATTGTATTCCGTGCCATCGTTTGCATGCCAGAGTATCGGGCGCTGATGGATGGTTTGTCCGCCACTGATCACGGTTTTCTCATCCTGAACAGTTGATTTTCTTAATGCCGCTGGAATTGTGAACACAAGAACCTGCTGGCATGCAGGGCATTTTACCATGGCCTTTTCCTTGTCCTTTGGCAGCTTATCGTCGGCAATAACATTAACCTTCTGGCACTTGGAGCATTTGAGTTGCATAAGTCAGAATAAATTACGACCACTCATTGATTTCATCAAAGTTATCTTCGAGGCTTGACAAATCATCATCCATGCTGTCAAGCATTTCATCGGATACATCTTCCGGCATATCCACTGAAACCTCACCCGAGTATTCTATTTCAGCTGGGCCAAATGATGTATCCTCCATAGCTTCCGCATTAAGGACACTGATTTCGCTTTCATCAATAAGCTGATCCCTGTTTGCATCAACACCAAGCATATCGGCAACCTGATCGGAGTCAACATCGGCCAGCAGCATATCGTCAATTCCATCAGCGTTCGTATCAACTGACATCATTGAACCATCCGATGGGGTTTCAGGAATTACAAGGTCAGCAGGATCATGAATAATAATAAATTCATCCTCTGTAATCTGGCCATCCTGGTTAATATCGGTGTAGATGACATCTGCGCTTCCATCAAGGTTCAGATCAACAAAAACCGCATCTACATTCCCATCCATGTCCAGGTCTGCAGCCAGCGCCTGAGGGTCAAGGTCAGAACCAGAATCTGTATCTGCACTCTCAAACCCGCCTTCATCATGTATTGACTCAGCAGCATTCTCATTGAAATCAACTTGTGGCAAACCATGATAGTCTGTTGTTGGATAATCAACAACAGGTTGGTTGTTGTCATCCAGTTCTTCTGCATAGAAAGTGTTGTAGTACTGCCCTTGCCAGGCAAAAACTCCACCAGCTCCAAGTTCTTCGCGGGCGGCTGAAAATGCTTCGGAAAAAGACATGTTGTCGCTTACAGTTCCTGAACCGGCCATTGGAGCAGTACCTGGGTTCCACGGTTGCGCCTGGGTTTCGGTTTGCTGTGCATTATCTTCACTAAGTGATGTCTCAACCTCAAAAACACCATCATTGTTTTCATCAGTTAACGTAGAATCAGCAACCCCATCGCCATCACTATCAAGTAATATTTCAGTAATTTCCTGACTCTGTGAAAAATCGCCTAACACTGCTCCTGCAGCCATTGCGCCACCTGCCATGAAGAGTGACTTCTTCCTGCTGATGGTTTTTCCTGTTTTTGGATCTAACAGTCTTTCATTTGGTTCAGGGTTCACAAACGAAAGATCTTTGCCGGCATTGGTTTTTTCTGTGCTCATAATATTTGATTTTAGCTTGTTGTTCACTTTAATATTATTGGTTTTCGCTTCCATTTTGTTTTGCAGGCGTGGCAAAAGCCCCTTTTCTCCATATTCTCAAACGGTTCGGCACCTAAGAACTTAAAGCAACCGGGGCAGATATAATTTCTTTTAAATGTTTCTTCCAGTTCCATTAACTGCTCCTGGACATTACCTGTAACTCCCGTTGATAAGATGCCGAGTGCAACACCAACCACAGGAATAAACGACAGTCCTGCCCGGAGGCCGGTACTTTTTAGCGTATTGCTTTTCATAATCCTGCGCTTTTCTTTCTGGTATTGATCATAAATCATCTTCAGGTTCGCAAAATCATGAAAGATATGTTCCTGTTTGATAAGATCTTCATAAGCTACGCCTTTTTTCAGCGTAACGTGATCGAAAGATGATAAAATGAATTTGGGTTCAACAGCATAAGAAGCAAGGCACAACGTATGGGTTTCTGTCAGGGCCGCCCGCATTATTCTCTTGCCATTTAAGAATGTGCCGTTACTGCTTCCCAAATCCTCAACAATAAATTCATTAGCGGAAAGCTTTTTGATGCAGCAATGATTGCTGCTCACCTTTTCGTCTTTTACAACCAAATGGTTTTCCTTTCCGCGTCCAATATGCAGTGTGTCATTCATTTGCAAAAGATCATCAGGTATTTATTCATGAATAAACCTATTTAAGCAACGCTTTTATTGTCAATGAATTTCTTTCACCTTCAACAGGTAAGCTGAGTAATTATCGCGTGAATTGGCTTCGCAAAGTTGCTCTATCAAACCTATCTTTGTTTCATTGTCATTGTCCGAACCCAGTATATCGCATAACTGTGATTCACTAATCCCTTCGGTGATGCCATCGGTGCAAAGCAGGAAATAGTCGCCGGGAACCACATAATAGATAAAATTCACTTCCGGGCTAACCTTAGCAACTTTCTTTCCCTGAATCGCCCTGGTAATAACATTTGATTTTGGATGTTTGATGGCATCTGCTTTCGATATCAATCCTTGCTTTACCCATTGATTTACCAGCGAATGGTCAAGGGTTTGCCAGATAATTTTACCATTCCTGAAGTGATAAAATCTGCTATCGCCAACATGGGCAACAGCAATGCCGTTATGATGAAGTACAGCCATAACTACAGTGGTTCCCATTCCTTTTGCGCTGGCGTTGTTGCTGGTATATTCATCAAAAACCGACTGCAGCTTGTTGAAGGCATCAAGAAACGTTGTTTCAGAGATCATTTCTGAAATATGGTTCGAAAAATAATTGCCAAGGGTTTCGCAGGCTAGTTTGCTTGCTACTTCACCTTTTGCGTGTCCACCCATCCCATCGCATACAATAAAAAAACCATCATTTTCAGAGGCTAAACCCGGGTAAGGAAATATGCAATCTTCCATATTGTCGCGCTTGCCCTTGCCGAAAATAAACTGTGGTTTGAATAAGTCAATTTTCATTGTTTTCTGTCAAATGATGGGTGCTTTAACACGATTTCTACTTCAGGATACCAATAGGCATATACCGGGATGCATTTCCTTCAATTACAGGAGTTTGCTTGTTAGCAGTGAAATTGAGTACATTGCCTTTTACGTATGGAAAAAGTTCTTTGAGGGAAATGATGTTGTCATTATTTCTATCTGCGCTGCCTTTTAACCCCTTCAAAAGGTAATAGGTAAAAGCGCCTTGTCTGATCATTGGATTCTCCTGAGACGTTTCAGTTGGTTTTGATGACATTATGATAACCACATTGGTTTCGGATCCGCTTGCTGCATTGGAAGAAGATGAAGGGCTTCCCTGGTAAATGCTGCCGGAGTAGCAGGCATCAGCAAGGCAGATCTTATAGCTGGCAGGATACTTTTTGAAGATTGCTTTAACTTCACTGTGCAATAACAAAGAACTGTATTGATCGGTGACATCAGACGGGCAAAAAGCTCCTTCCGATCCATGACCGGAAAAATAAAAAATGAGCATATCGTTTGCCGAAGCTCTTGAGAAAACCTCATTCATGGTTTTGAGGATATTGTTCTTAGTGGCTGCTTCATCAACAAGCACAGCGATATGTTCATCAGGAAGGGCGCCGCCTTCAGGACTTTTCAGATAAGCATAAAAGCGGTAGGCATCATCATCGGAATAGCGTAAATCCATGTTTGCATGCTGATAATCAGCACAGCCAACCACAACGGCAAACTTTTTAAAGTCCTGGGCTGATAGATGGCTAATCCATACCAAAAATAACAGGCTGAAAGCAATTAGTCTTTTCATTCATTGACCTCCAATATATTAAAACAAACCGATAAAACCGCGATACACCATTTTCAGTTGGCTTTGGTTAATCAATCCTGCCACTTCGGAACTTGAAAGAGGGAAGTACTGAATAAGAAAAACCGCTTCGAACAAAGATTTTCCCTTTGGGCAAGGTTCGTCAAAGGTAAAATGAAATCCAAAATACCAATGCAGATACAAAAAAAAATCTTGCCGCTACGTTAAAGGATTTGAGGAACAACAAAGTACTAGTAATGAATCCACTAAAAAGGATTATTGATGTGGAATTCTGGTTCATGGGAGCGCCTAATTAAACAAGGTTAATGCAACTGGTTCATTAAGTCAATGAAAGACCTAGTTTTTTCGGCTTAATAAGATTTTAACACTTTGATAGCAGCCGCTGCCGAAACTGTAGAGAATCTGATAAAATAAACTCCACTGCTAACCTGATGCCCTTGCTTATCCTGTCCATCCCAATCTAATGTGGTCCAACCTTCATTCATTTTCTGATCCGACAACAACCTGACTTGTTTCCCCAAAACATCCATAACTTCAACAGTCACATGCGTGGACTTCTCTGAGAAAATCCGAAAAGCAGTATTGTCATAGAATGGATTAGGACCAGCCATTTCGAGTTGTAATTCTGTGGGTTTGCCATCAAGTGCCTCTGATCCGCTGATTTCGTCGGTTCTTAAAACCAGGGTACTTGGAGTGTAGATTCCTGGTTCCCTGAATCGTCCTACAGTATAAACCTGCCCCGAAGGGTGTATTGTAAGGTCCCATACATAATTGTCGTACCCTTGTGAAAAATGCTCCGGAATTGGATGCAGATGCCAGTTTTCTCCGTCGAAACTTTGTATCAAAGCTCTCCGAAGGTGCAAATTATCATACATATAGCTTGTGCGTCCGACACTGAAAATACGCCCATCAGGAGCTTGCTCCACTCTCCAAAGCTGATTTGTATAATTTGGAAAAGTAACTGTGTCCTGATCAATTGGTTTGAACGATTCATACAAATGGATGACCGGATCATAGCGATAGGCTAATGTGCTAAAGTTGGATCCGCCAAACGGTGCTTCATGACCCACCATAAAAAGTTTTCCGTCAGCCAGCAAAGTTGTGCCGGTAAGGTCGTACCAAAAACCAGGTGTTTTAGGCGGTGGATTTGGAAGCACCGTTTCCACTCCTTCGCCAACCTCCATTATCAGCGGCCAGGGCAGGTAATCGCAATCTCCCGCGGCAGAACCAACTGAAAAGAAGTTGCCATTTGGTATTGGCACTATGGATCGTAAAAGACCTTTTGTAGTTGTTGGCAGAACCGTATAAGTATGCGCATCAATATTATAATCTACTGCCAATGTTGTAAATTGAAAACAATTTCCTCCCGGATCACTTATTCCACGCGTTCCAACAATCATTATCCTATTGGGATCATCAGGGTAAAATGTGAAGTCCCTTACGAAATGAAATTGTGCACCAGGATCATTGAAACTATGCAGTTGCCAAAAATCAATTTCTTTAAAATAACGCAATACCATTCCATAGGGATGGGCCATTGAAGGATTGATATAATAATCGCCGACAGCAACAAAATCACCATTGCTGCCCGGAATAAATTTAACAGCTTCCAGATCATGCCAGGTCCAGCCGAAATCAGGAGCTTCAATTACAGTCCAGGGATCATCTGCCTGGTCTTTAATCATAACAAGAGGAAAACCGGGAGAACCACCAATCTGGAATTCCCGCCACCATCCCACGGCCACCATCCGCCCATCCGCATCAACATCTATATCTTTGAGTTCGTTTTGATCAAATGGAGCCGGGCTTGGTTCGTGAATAAAAGGTTCCTGCCCACTCAGAATCCAGGTTTGTGTTACTAGCAGGCAAAATAAAGCAAGTTGCACAACCCGCTGAGTGATGCTGATGCTTGATTTCTTATTCGCTCTTGCTTTGGAAACAAAGCTCCACAAGGGCGTGACATGAACAAATACAATGGTTTCAACTTCATTAATATAATGTAGGTTGAGACCGTTCATGCTAAAGTAATTATGCCTGAACGGGTATTCTGATTTATCAAGCCAGTCAAAAGCCATCATTTCCCGGAATTTATACCAAAAAGCCTTTAAGAGTGCGGGACTCAAAATCAGCAATACTTATCTTAATTCACCGCCTGTCAATGAGATAAACAAACTTAAACGGGTTTTGATTGAAGCAGCTTGAGATGGAGTACGGGCATAAAAAAAGCCCCGCATAACGCGGGGCTCTTCCAATAAATGTCTTATATAAACTTGATTAAACGAGTTTCACATTTACGGCGTTGAGTCCCTTTTTTCCTTCTTGAAGGGTAAAAGTTACTTCATCATTTTCCCTGACATCGTCTACCAGGCCTGATACATGTACAAAGTATTCTTTGTCATTCGATTCGTCTTTAATAAACCCAAAACCTTTGGAGTCATTAAAAAATTTTACTATTCCTTTATTCATAATGTAATTTAATTATGCGGCAAAGGTACACCTATTTTTGTTCATAACAATTTTTATTAATTTAATATGTATATCTCCAATCTTGCCATTATTAGGAGCAATGAAATCAATGATAAATAAAAACAATCTGATCGTCCTGAAAGGACAACTTATATCAACCTAGCTGCAACGCCCTGGGGAAATAGAAATACGAATGTTTGTTCGCCCTGAAAGGGCAGATTAATAAATACTGATAAAACCGCAAAAAATGGTTAATTCAGGTTAAGTTGCCCTTTCAGGGCGTTTATTTGAGAGTTTGATTGCAATTCTCGTGGCGATGCCAACGGATTAAATAAATTTGGGCTTTCAGCCCGTTCTTAATATTACAGGAGCTAAAGAAAACTGCACACTGCCGAGAATACGGACAATCATTAATTTAATATGATCATATTTAGGCAGTTTTTGCAGGCTGCCTGCAAGTTTTGATAAATATATGTCAAAAGGGATAACCAATGGCTACATTCAAGATCAGGTTATCTCGTCTCCATTCGGGGTCGCTGAAATTTATCTGATCAATAACCCATCTGTTCCCATCCTCCAGCCAGGGCTTGCGTAACGGCATAGCCAGATCGAAGCGTAAAAGGAAAAAGGAAAGATCTATTCTGATTCCAATGCCTGTTCCAGCGGCAAGTTCACTTAAAAACTTATCTCCTGCAAACGCACTTCCGGGAGTTTCAGGATTTGATTTATTCAACCATATATTACCTGCATCAACAAATAGAGCGCCCTTAAAAAAGCGATAGATGTTGAAGCGGTACTCTGCATTCGCTTCAAGTTTTATTTCACCCCCCAGCTGCAGGAATCCGATGCTAATGCTATCCTGGTTAAAAGTGCCGGGTCCCACTGAATTTATATGGAAAGCACGTATACTGTTTGATCCTCCACTAAAAAACTGCTTTGCATAAGGCAATACAGCGGAATTTCCGTAAGGTTTGGCAACACCCGTAAAAAGCCTTACAGCAATCTTGTTCTTATCCCTGAAACTGTAAAAAACACGGCTATCCAGGCTAAATTTTGCATATTGGGAATAAACTGAACCTAGAACGCTGGAAGAATTTTCCGGAGATGGAGTTTCGCCGGATATTATATTGCCCAGGGAAAACAAATTGCCTGCAGATTCAACAGATGCACGTAAATAGGTTTGAAGGCTTTTATGCGGCAAAACCTGGTCATCGTAAACAAAAGTATAATTTGCAGCAGCAATAAATTGTTCCTCATAACTTCTTTTCAGAAATGGATTAGATTCGAGTAATTCTGAAAATTCGGCTGACTGGTTCCTGATAGAGGTGTTGCTCAGCGTGAAGGGATTCAGTTCATGTTCCTTCAAATTGCTTTCTCTCCATCGGTAACCGAAACCAAACTGAATGGTCTGCATATCGAAATACTTAACTCTCCTTAAATAATTATAAGACAGGTTCACAATTGTTTTTGGAATATAAATACTATTCTCGGTTCTGATTTTAAACGGAGTTATAAAACGTGGAAAAGTCAGCTCCAGGTTTGGGTTCAGGGAAAAAGAATAGAGATTCTCATCTCCGCCAAATTGTGCCTCGTACGAACCGGCCATGGCCACATACAACAATTCGGCTCCTTTAAAGATGTTCCTGTTTAACAGGCTCACATTCATTCGTGGCCCGGTAAAATCATTCGATTTTGTTACAATGTCCATTTCTGCCCTGAACGAGCGTTTTGTCATGGAAGTCATTAAAATGTCCACGTCGAGGTAGCCTAAGGCACTGGTATCGCTGTCAAAAAGCTTAACTTGAACAAATTTGAAATTGCCCATTGACATCAAGCGGTTAAGTGTGATGTTGTGTTTACGTCTTGAATAAATTTCACCTTTTCTCAGAAACACTGAGTTTAAAATTGCTTCGGGCTTAATGTTCATTCCTGATCCTCTGATGCGGAATACGTTGTTCCGGTGTCTTACTGTATCTTTCGTTCTTTCTACAACTTCTTCACTTAATGAATAATCCTGGTCAATAAATACATTTTTGATGCAGTAAACAGTAATGGCACTTTCAGGGATGCCTCCTTTTAATATGAGTGTTAGCGAAACAGATCGGTCTTCGGCAGCGGTATCTGCTAAAAAAAGCAAATAATCGGGGCTGAAATAGAAATAGCCCCTGTGTTTTAAGAAGAGATCAATCCGCTCTCTTTCGGTTTTAAGTATATCCAGGTTGTAATCCTCGCCTGGCTCAACCAGTGAGCTTTCTTTAACTGACTCAATCAGGCGGCTCAAACTGTCAATAAAAATGGAGTATTTCACTTCGCTGATTGTATATGGCGTGTGAATATCGCTTGTATAAACTACTTTGGCGGTGCGCTTTTTTTCTATAGTTTCATAATCGGTATAGCTTTCGAAAATACCGATATTGTATAGACGTGCATCAATAATAGCCTTAGTAACATCCGGTTTAACCTGGCTCATTAATACCGGTGGGCTTCCTTTCTTTTTGATCCACTTGCCCAGTCTTGATTCAGGATTTTCGCCTGCTACCTGATACAACCACAGTCTGGGTCGAATGCCAAGAAAACTTCGGTTCGGTTCTGGCCGCACTCCCCCTTCGGCAACGTTAGTGATGTTCTTTTTCTTTTTTCTCCCGATTTTTTCGTTATGTTCCAGTTCAATATCCGCACCCGTGTATAATTTTTCACCTTCGGGTAAATTTCTGAGGCCGCTGCATGCTGAAAGCAACATCAGCATCAGCACCATTATGTGTAAGGAGAATCCATTCTTTATGGGTCTGACGATGGTCAAGAGTTTTATTTTTTGAAGGATTGCCATTCCTTTTCAGAGTTATGATTAGTTATGATAGTGTTGTATTAGTCATCCCGGGAATCCTCTTCGGTCTTTGGACTTCTGAAAAAATTCTTCCATTTATTGAAATCACGTTCATACACAAAACCTACACCGGTTTCAACCAGTTGGCCTTCAAGGGCTCCTTCATATTGATTTTGTCTGAACCCTTTGAGTTTGTAACGACCATCATCCGTCAATCTGTACTCTACCTCAACATCGCTTGCGATATCGCTGGCCGCATTCTGTTTGGCTTGTTCACCTTCCACATCAATTGCACCGCCCACCTTCACTGTTACCCGCTCATCAAAAAGTTGTTTCCTCACACCCAGTTCCACTTCTGTTCTGCCCACAGCTTCGCCGGTTTGATAATCATCATAAGATTGAATATTAAAATCTAATTCTACTCCCGGAATAGCCTTTTCGGTTAGCTTATTTAATTGTGCTGACAAAAATCCACCTACTGTTGACCGTACCATAGCAGAGGTGCCACCTGATTCGGTCTGGAATGGGTTTTCCTGGATAAAGCGGCCCATTACCAATAAAGCAAATACCTGTTTATTTAAGGCGGATTCATCTTCATTGAGTAAAGTTAATTTTTGATCAACTGCGCCGCCCAGGATGCCTTTTTCCTCAGGCGGTAGCTGAATTTCAAAACTAATTTGTGGTTTTAATATTTCACCTCGTAATTTCAGCAATACCCAGAAGGGGTACTGTTGCTTATAGCTTCCCCTTTCAACATCGCTTAATCCTGATATCTGAGAAGCTACAAGATCGTAAGGTGCGGCTCTTACAGTATATCTGGCATTGAGGGAAATTCCAGCATTCATCGGATCTCCGGTCCATATTATTGTGCTGCCTTCTAAAATATCAAATTGCCGCTTTATTACACTTTGAAGTGATACGAGATAGCTACCTTCGTGCAGGTTATATGCTCCGGTAAGGCTCATCTTTCCACTTCTGTCAATTCCAAAACTTAATGCCGCCTCCCCTTTTACCACCAATGAATCGGCTGAACTGGGATCCATCAATAATCTCAGCGTTGCATTTTCATCAACTTCGATGATGGCGGATAGGTCAATACCTTCAACTACAACGCTTGTTTCTGTTTCCTCTTCATCCCTGTATATTATTGGGTTCAGATTTTCCGGTGCGAGAAATTCCACGACATCTTCTCCCCTATCAGTAGTGAGCTGATCTTCAGGAATTGCAAAGGTGAAGTTGGAGCCTTCCATCACTTTTATATTAGCATTAATAACCGGAAGTTCCATAGGGCCTTCCACATCAATTTTGCTATCAATGATCATGGTTCCGAAAAACGATTCATTATCCGCTGCTGATGTATTGAATAGCAGAAAGTCGTTTGCATCAACCTTTAAAGCAAAAACATAGTCAGCAAAATTTGTCATTTTTACAGAACCATCAATAACTGCAGGCTGTCCGTCAGCATCCAGGATCGTAAAAGAACTAAAATAAATCCCGTCGGCTTGCAGACGGATAGTTTCATCCCTGATTTCAAGCCTGTTATTCAGTAAGGCCGGGTTCATGAAAACATCATTGAAAACCAGCTCGCCAGTAATTTCAGGGGCATCGGTTTTTCCCTGAATAGTAAAATTGCCCGACAATGTACCCTCAGCTTCACTTATTTGTCCCATAGCAAAAGCTTCAACAGTCTTCATTGATAGTGATTCAATTAGAAGCTCGATATTCAGGGCGTCCTCTTCGCTTTCAGGAATAAAATATCCTTCCGCTGTAAGATTATTGTCAACACCCGTTAAATTCAACTCAATATCAAATCTACCGGCCTCCGGGTTGTCGGCTTTCAAATCTATTTTGCCCACAGGAACTTCACGGACAACCAGATCGCTTATTTCAACATCGGCGATTACACCATAAGTACCGGCCAATTGTTTCAGCAAAATCTCAGCATCCACAACTCCTTTTACAAAAGTTGTGTCTTTTTCAATGATCCTTGAAATATCATCCAACAGGAAATTCTTTATTCCAATGCTGATATCATCATTGAACTGCTGATTTACAGAGGTGAGATTAATCTCGCTCGTATTGTTGTTCATAAAGAGGTTGTGGATAAGTACCCCTTCATCCCCAAATTCAACGTAGTTATCGGCAGCAATGTTCCATTGCTTATACATCAGATAGAAATCATCGGGATCGAGTGCGAGCCGGTAATTATCATTTTGCCTGGTGAGCTGTGAGTGAATTGCAAATTTTTTGCTTTGATCCTCATCAGTGGAAGTTACACCCGCGAAAATCACATTATCAGCAAGTTTGCCTTCAAGCAGCAGGTTGTCCAGGCTGAATTGTTCATTTGATACAGAGCTGCCGGATAATGAATAATTCAATTCCGCTTGGCTTGAGTTCACATCCAGCACAAGGTCTTTGATTTCAATCTGGCCATACACTAAAGTTTTTAGTGTGGCATTGATTTCAAGGTTGTTTGATTCACTATCAAAGCTTCCTGTGATGATTCCCGGCTCAAAAGCATTTAACTCAGGAAGGAAAACCTCCGAAAGAATAGGATGATTGTGGATTTGAATTTCAAAATCAAAATTAACAGGCTCGCTTGCCGTGGTTTCCTGGATGCTGTCAGAAAATTGAAAGTAATTGTTTATAAACCCGCTAAGTTCCGCTGAAAGAGCTATCGGAGAAATAGTTCCTGAATATTTCATATCAATAAGGGCGCTGCTAAAATCCAATGTGCTCACGTCCGATTCATTAACCGAAGCAAATAATAATGAATCGAGTTTATACACATCATTGTCCCTGGCAATAATGATGTTTGCAATCGCAAAGGTACCATTCAACTTCTCAAGCCTTCCGTCTTGCAGATCAGAATCCACAACCATTGCTATTCGTATATCATCTTCCGTGAAATTTAGTTTCTGAAGATCGGCCCCTTGCAGGTCGAAGCGGAATGCATACTTTTCCTGATCTAGATCTAAATTTACAAGTCCGTCAAATTCAAACACTGCATACTCATCGTTCAAATTGACTTTACCTTCAAATCCTTGTCCGTTGATGGTTCCATCTACGATAAGGTTTTGATAATTGTAGCCGTTCAGGA
This sequence comes from Bacteroidales bacterium, assembly GCA_014860575.1. NCBI lineage: Bacteria > Pseudomonadati > Bacteroidota > Bacteroidia > Bacteroidales > Bacteroidales bacterium. The sequence continues at coordinate 57,154 of JACZJK010000035.1, read as the reverse complement.
AAAGCTGCGAGGCTTCGGCATTGATCTTTGCGTTAATGGTTGCCAGATCCAGGCCTTGACCGCTGGTTTCAGCAGTTAAGGTCACCGGACCAAACATGACTGTGTCCATGAGTACACTGCCAACATCAAAACTGTTGATATTCAGAGTGGCGTTAAAAGTTTCATAATTATCAATTGTTGCATAAAGTTCTGCAGAACCGAAGCTGCTGTTCATTTCCACTGTTGATTCAAAAGATTTCATCCGGCCTTTAAAAGCAATTTGAACATCCAGGTTCTCGGGAATGCCGATGGAATCTGGGATGTATGATCCCGCAAGCATTTGAATATCTCTCTTTTTGGTAACAATGCTCAGATCAGGAAAATCAAAATAGGCGGTTTCAGCATCAGGCAGGCCATTGATGTTAAAATCGGTTCGAAGTACTGTAGCGAACCCAGTTTCAACTAAGATGTTTTCACCTTTGAGCTGGCTTACCGGACCAGATACGGTTCCCGAAATACTTGTAACATTCCTTGCATTGCTGAAAAATGGCTGCGCAGACAGGTCGGGGCTGAAATAGAGAATATCAGCATTGCTTATGCTCACATTTCTCATATCAAGGTTGATGACAAGGTTCTGAAGAGAATCACTTAGTGATTCCATTGAGGAAAACTGCAGGTTCACATCAGCATCAATAGAAGAATTTTGGGTCGAAATTTTAAGATTATCGGCGGTGATGGACTGCTGATCCATCCTAAAATCAGTCTCAAACCCGCTTATCGTAAAACCATCTTTATTGATTGCAGTAAATTCATTGACTGCCACTTCAGTTTTTACAGGCGAAAACTGGAAATCCTTAGCCTTGAGCGTAAGTTCTTTCAAATCAATATGATTGACGTCAAAAGCCTGGCTAATTTCAGGCTTATTTACAATATTGTATTTCAATGAATTGTCTTCAAGATCAATACGCTGGACAATTACTGCCCATTCATTGCTTTCAGGTTCAGGACTGTCTGTTGTTTCTGTGGTATCAGGTATCTCATTTTCTCTGGTGTTATAAGCAACACTGCTTTGTGATAAGCGTAGCCTATCAGTTGATACAGTTTGTTCCTCCAGGTTAATTGCTCCGTTGTCTAAAATAAATTTATGTATCTCAGCTACAACTGACTGATTGATTAGTGAATCTTCGTAGCTTATACGCGTATCGCTGATTTGAATCTCCTTTGCCGATATTTTAGGCAAATTCTCAGATGCTTCTTCGCTTGACTCTGAAGATTTCGTGATCAATACATCAGCTACAAGATGCTCAACGATCAGCTTGTCAATATCATAAATGGATGCATCCAAATCAATTTCATCCATTTTAACCTCCAGTTTAGCCACGGCCAGCGATACATTCATCCCGGCATAACTGTCATTAAAAAGAAAGCGGATTTTTCTGAGATCAACCTTATCAATGCTAAACGACCATGCTGCCTTCTCCTCATTTTCCACCTTTTCAACCGCTTGATTGGTGGTGTCGCTAAATGCATTGATAAGGAAATTAAAATTGAACAGCGAATCAGTTTCCGAACGTGCCAGGTTCAGTACAGCCTCATCAAGCATGAAAGAATTGACCTGGATTTTGTTCTTTAAAAGACCCAGGAGCGCTATATTGATCCTGACTTCTCCGGCGTAAACGAGCGTATCAGCTTTAATATCTTCAAGATAAAGGTCTTTGATCAAAATAGACTTAGGGAAAGAGATGCGTAAATTTCCAATCTCAACCTTTGTATTAGTTTTGCTGCTTACAAAGGAAGCAGCCTCGTGAACAATTTTAGTCTGAATAGCCGGAATTTGTATAAGCACAATGACAAGTATGAGCAGCATCATAAAACCAGCTACTACCCATAAAATCACTTTTAAGACTTTTTTTAAAACATCAGCAGTTTTGTTCATTTATGAATCAATCATCAATAAACAGAAGTTATGTAAATGAATTAACATCTAGAGTTGCATAGTGTTTGATTTGCCGGCCTGAAAGTGATTTAATTCCTCAATTTTGATTTTATCCTGTTTATGAAGCCAGCATGTTATCGAAGCAGATATTATCAGGGAAGTCTGAACAGAAATGTTGATATCCTGTTAGTGTGTTATTAGCTCAGTATAAATTGGATATGAGCGAATTACACTTGAAGTCTATAAATACCATTCAAGTAATTTTGTTCCCCTTGAAAACTGTATGGAACTGCCCGAAGTACTTGATGAAGCCATTGATTTCAGTCAGCAAAAGCTTGTGTTGACCAAATTATAAGACTCCGGGAATTGACTGGTGTTATGCAAGCTCCAGCGCAATCTTCACCATATCCATAAATGATTGCTCGCGATCTTTTGAGGAAAGTTCTTCGCCGGTAATCATGTGGTTGCTTACGGTAAGAATAGCAAGTGCTTTTCGTTTGAACCGGGCCGATAGGGTATAAAGGGCGGCAGCTTCCATTTCAACCGCAAGGATTCCGTAAGCTTGCCAGATTGCGTAGGGATTGGGCTCGTCGTCATTGTAAAATGCATCGGAAGTGAGCACATTGCCAACACGGGCTTTCAGACCAGCATGTTTCGCATAATCGTATGCTTTACGCAGTAGTTCAAAATCAGCCAGTGGGGCATAGTCCATACCTTTGAACTTGAGTTTATTAAAAGCAGAGTCAGTGCAGGCGCCCTGAGCGATCACCACATCCCGCACATGCAAATCCTCCGGAAATGATCCACAGGTTCCAATGCGAACCAGGGTTTGCACATCATAATCGCAGATCAATTCATGCGCGTAAATACTAATGGATGGAATGCCCATGCCCGTTCCCTGAACCGAAACCGCTTTGCCCTTGTAAGTTCCTGTATATCCAAACATGCCTCTTACCTGGTTGTAACAAACGGCATTGTCAAGAATATTCTCTGCAATGAATTTTGCCCTCAGCGGGTCGCCGGGCAGCAGCACGAAGGGTGCGATCTCGCCGGATTTGGCTGCTATGTGTATGCTCATTTTTTTGTTGTGTTGCGGTGATACAGTGATGCAGTGATACTGTGTTGATGTTTGGAATGTTGGAGTAATGGAGTAATGGAGTGTTGGATGAGTGAATGGTTAAATGGTTAATTTGTTTAAATATTCGATATTTTCTCTAACTCTCTCCATCTCCTTGTCTCCTTGTCTTTTTGAAATTTTGGACTTTGAATTTTGGTCTTTAGTCTTGGGTCTTGGAATTTGGAGCTTGGGTCTTGGAACTTTTCCTGACCCAGTTGATCGCGTTCACAAACCCTTCCACCCACGGCGAAACCTCGTCTTTCTTCCGCTCAGCGGGATAATGCGCCCATTGCCAGGGCAAGAGTGAGCGTTCAAGGTGGGGCATGATGGCGAGATGGCGGCCATCGGTTGAGCAAATGGCAGCGGTAGCATAGTCTGAACCGTTTGGATTTCCCGGATATTCTGTGTAGCTGTATTTTGCAGCAATACGGTATTTGCTTTCTTCATACGGTAAGCTAAAACGTCCTTCACCATGCGCGATCCAGATTCCAAGGCGGCTACCGGCAAGGCTTCCAAGCATTACAGATGGGTTCTCAGGAACCCCCACGTTCAGGAAATCCGACTCAAATTTCCCTGAAGTATTATGCAGCATCTTTGGTTTTGCTTTGTGATCCGGGTAAATCAGGCCCAGTTCCACCATCAACTGGCAGCCGTTGCAAACGCCCAGGCTCAGCGTATCGGGTCGGGCATAAAACTTATCCAAAGCTTCTTTGGCCCGCGGGTTATAAAGAAATGCGCCTGCCCATCCTTTTGCGGAACCAAGCACATCTGAATTGGAGAAACCACCCACAAAAGCAATCATGTTGATGTCTTCGAGGGTTTCGTGGCCTGAGATCAGGTCGGTCATGTGCACGTCTTTTACATCAAAGCCTGCCAGGTAAAGCGACCAGGCCATTTCACGGTCGCCGTTCACACCTTTTTCACGAATGATGGCGGCTTTGATGCCTGAAGGTTTTCTGCGTTTCGGGTCAATATTATATTGACTGTATGAACCGTTGAATTTTTCCGGGATTATAAAACTTAAGGCTTGCTGATCGAAATTCCGGTAACGCTTCTCAGCCAGGTCTTTTCCGCTCTGATGCTGATCCATCAGCCAGGAGGTTTTGAACCAGCTTCTTCTGAGTTTTTCGATATCCAATGTGAGCTGTGCTTCCTGGTTTTTGATCTGCAAAGTCTTTTCGTATAAAGGCTTTCCTATCACATGAAACGGAATGTCGCTTTCATGAAGGAAAACGCTGACAAAATCCAGGTCGTCAGTTTGGATCACTACCGCGGGATTTTCACTCAGCAGCAGCTTTACCAGATCGGGTTCATTCAGAGAACTCAAATCCGCGGCAAGACCCATATTATTTCCGGCAAAAGCCATTTCCAGGAGACAGGTTACCAAACCTCCGGCTGAAACATCATGCCCTGCCAGGATCTTTTCTTTTTTAATCAATTCCTGTAACGCATTGAATGCTTTCTTAAAATGATCTGCACTGGCTACTTCCGGTGCTCGGGTTCCCAATTTGTTCCTTGTTTGAGAAAAAGCACTTCCACCACAATGCATGGGTTCGTGCGAAAAATCAATGTAAATAAATGTTGTTAGCGGATCGGAAACCATAGCCGGAGTGACAGTGTTGCGTATGTCTTCCACTTCGGCTACCGCAGAAATGATCACAGTTCCGGGTGCAAAAACTGTGCTGCCGTCAGGGTATTTTTGGGTCATAGAAAGGGAATCCTTGCCGGTGGGAATGTTGATACCCAACTCAATCGCAAAATCGCTGGCGGCTTTTACGGCTTCGTACAAACGTGCATCTTCGCCGGGATTTTTTGCTGGCCACATCCAGTTGGCACTCAATGAAACTCCCTCCAAACCATGCGTTAATGGCGCCCATACAATATTGGTCAATGCTTCGGCAATACTGAGCCTCGAACCCGCACGCGGACTGATCAATGCCGCTACAGGCCCATGTCCGATGGCCGTGGCCACACCTTTGATTCCCTGGTAATCCAGCGCCATCACGCCCACATTATTCAAGGGTAATTGCAGCGACCCGGTGCATTGCTGCGTGGCTACCTTTCCGGTAACGGAGCGGTCAACCTTGTTGGTGAGCCAGTCTTTGCAGGCCACCGATTCCAATTGCAACACCTGCTTAATATAGGTTTCGATTAATTCCGTTTTGCATTCAATTTCTCCGAACCCAAAGGCGGTTGTTTTATCATCCAGCACCGTTTGCGGCGGTTTGCCGAAGAAATCATGCACATCCAGGTCAATGGGTTTGTTGCCGGCTTTTGGGTCGTCAAAAACAAGGCGATGGTCAGAACCGGCTTCGCCAACATTATAAAACGGCGCCCGTTCGCGTTCCGAAATCTTTTGAATCAGATCCAGATCCTCTTCATGCATCACCAGTCCCATGCGCTCCTGCGACTCATTGCCGGCCAGTTCCTTGGGCGAGAGCGTGGGATCACCAATGGGAAGCTTGTTCATGTTTACCGTTCCGCCGGTCGCTTCAATCAGCTCGCTTATGGAATTCAAGTGGCCGCCTGCACCGTGGTCGTGAATGGAAACCACATGATTTTCTTCGCTTTCGGCCATGGCGCGGATCACATTATACACGCGTTTCTGCATTTCGGGGTTGGAGCGCTGCACGGCGTTCAGTTCAATTTGATTAGCATACTCACCCGTGGCCACCGATGAAACCGCTCCGCCACCCATACCGATGCGGTAATTATCGCCGCCCATCACAATGATGCGGTCGCCGGGTTTGGGCAGGTCTTTCATGGCGTCCTTTTTTAGTGCGAACCCAACGCCACCGGCCAGCATAATCACTTTGTCGTAGCCAAAAGTTTTGTCCTGCTCTTTGTGTTCGAACGTGAGCACACTACCACAAATCAGCGGCTGCCCGAATTTATTACCGAAATCGCTGGCACCGTTGGAAGCCTTTATAAGGATATCGAGTGGAGTCTGATACAGCCATTTGCGTTCAGGATTAGTAAATTCCCAGCTACGGGATTTATCGAGGCGGGGATAGGAAGTAATATATACGGCGGTTCCGGCCAATGGCATACTGCCTTTGCCACCTGCCATGCGGTCGCGTATTTCGCCGCCGCTGCCGGTAGCTGCGCCATTGAAAGGCTCCACGGTGGTTGGGAAATTATGGGTTTCGGCTTTCAGGGAAATGACGGTTTCAATATCCCTGACTGTAAAATAATCAGGTTGATGCTGGGTTATTGGTGCAAACTGTTCCGCTTTGGGGCCTTCAATAAAAGCCACATTATCGCTGTATGCCGAAACAATCAAACCTGGATGCAGACGGGAAGTTTTTTTAATCAACTGGAAAAGCGTTTCATCCATGGCTTTGCCATCAATAATGAACTGCCCGTTGAAAATCTTGTGGCGGCAGTGCTCGGAGTTTACCTGGGAAAAACCGAATACCTCGCAATCGGTAAGCGGGCGGTTCAGGCGTTTGCTGAGTTCTTCCAGATAAATGACCTCTTCATTGCTCAGAGCCAGTCCATGTTCCTTATTATATTTTCCAATATCCTGAACCGGGATCAAAGGTTCAGGCTGATGTTCAATATGAAAAATTTGCTGATCAAGCCCGCGGTAAAGCTGTTGCAACATCACATCGTAACTTACTTTGTCTTCTTCCTCAACCACAAACTCTTCAATACGATCAATTCCCCTGATGCCCATATTTTGTGTGATCTCCACAGCATTGGTGCTCCAGGGGGTGACCATTTCCCTGCGTGGACCGATGAAATAACCCTCAAGATTTTCCTTTTCAATCAGCCTTGCCTGCCCAAAGAGCCAGGAAAGTTTTTCGATTTCGGAATTGCCTATATTGTTGGAAGTTGAAACGGCATAGATAACCGGCCCTTTGCCCTGGAAGAAGATAATCATGGTGGTGTTATTAAGAGGCAAAAGTAAGGAAAAGTGATGAGGTGCTGCCGGCACCGTTGTTCATTTGTTCTATGGTTCTATTGTTAGTTCAAGGTTCAAAGTTCAAAGTTCGATGTTTGGCGGGGGTTCAAGATTCCAGATTCAAAATTCAAGATTCAAGATTCTGGGGTTCTTGGTTCATAATTCAAATGTTCTGTTGTTCTACTGTTCTATTATTCTACTATTCTATTGTTCCCTTTCCTGCTACCCCATTCACCGTAAAAGTAAACACCTCCAGCACGGCATCAATATGAAGTTCCATATCGAAGAATCCGTGTTCGGTGGCTGTAAAATTGCCATCGGGATTGGGCGGGAAAGTGGCGGCAGCATTGCCGGCCATGGTTACGTCGTTGCGCCCGATAATAATACCAAACCAATCCTGCCCTTCGCGTATTCTGAACCCGCTTTCGCCAGCGGCGATTTCGATATTGCTCCAGGTCCAGAAATAATCGGTTCCATTTTGAACCACTGGTAAATGAAGCTGGTAAGTTAGCTCCCAGCCCCATGGAATACCGTTTACCAACAGGCTGCTGCCAATCAACCCAAGTTCAGTATCGTTGTACTCAACCGGAGGTATGTCGCCGGTTCTGGTCAACAACGATGTAAAACCATCAATTGCATTCCAGTTGAGTTCCACATCATAAAGGCCTTTGGTTTCCGGAGTCACAAGGTAGTTTTGTCCGCCAGGGATTAAGGTAGTGGTCAGTTCGGGCAAGGTTCCGCTGAGCAAACCCCCAAAATTCGTATTCACGTTTACCACACTTTCCAGGATTAAAATGCGCCACCCAGCACCATACCGAAATTTGAACTCCCCGGTATTGAGCGAAACATCAGTGGCCGCGAAACACATTTCGAACAAATTAAAATCTCCGGCAAGAGGCATCTGAACGTCTGAACTCCAGCCCGAAGGCAATGCACTGCCGATCACTCCCCAGTAGGGAACAGGAGCGATTACATAAGTATTGGTTTGAAGATCAATGGTAATGTGATATAAGCCATCGGACGAAACGGTAAAGGCCCCTGTGGCTCCCAGGTTACCTTTCTGTATGGTAATCCAGGGCTGATCCCATTCACCGTTAAGGTCAATAGTCTGATTGCTTGCTGGACCAAACACTGTTTGCATATTACCTTCAATCTTCACAATATTGAAACCGTCCGAACCTTCAAGGATGGTACAATATTTTTCCCACATACCAGGCCTGGGTTGCTGGTTGAACTCATTAATACCTTGTACAAATCGTCCGGTAATATCCGCAACGCTGAATGGTGTTGCACTTCCAACCACATAAAACCCAAACGATACCGAAGCAGTCTGGGTCGTAAATTCAATCTGTTCGCCATAGGCCACACCGGCAGCGTTGATGGCATAAGCCCTGACGCAATAGATGGTTCCCGGTTCGAGGCCATAAAGGTTGCTTGCATACGTTCCTGTTCCGTTACCATCTGTACTCATGCCTTCATGGTCTTCAATGGTTGGGTTTTCAGACTTACTCCATACCACACCACGGGCTGTAACCTCAGCGCCATTAGTGCTGAGAACCAATCCTCCTGATTTAGCCGAAATGGAAGTAATGGAATTAACCGCTGATGTAGAAACCATTGGTGGATTATTCCTGATGCAGCGTACTGATAAGCCTAGATGTTTATTATTAGTGATCCATAATATTTCACCGGTATAATAACCAAGCCTGATCAACCATGCGTTTTCGTCATTATTTTCTGTTGCACTCCACATTTTACCTCCGTGACCTACGGCCAGAAAATCCCCATAAGTGTAACGAGCGCCGCCAGGAACGACAGAGAATCCAAATTTATCGTTTCCAAAATCTGCTACATTAACGTGCCAGCGTGGGTGCACGTATGTTTCGCAGTCTCCGCCCAGCGGAGATAATATCTGTCGGCAGGATTTTAAATAGTTGCCATTAGGTGAATTGACTCCTCCCAGATAATCAATCAATTGTAGCCACTCTTCTGCTGAAGGTAAATACCAGCCTTCCGGGCAAAGGCCATGAGGTTGTGTAACTGCAAACCAGTTGTACAAGGCACCATAAGGGTCTTTCCATGAAATGTTATTTTCAGGCCAGCAATAAGCACCGGTGGTATTGAGCGGCCAGAGGTAATTATCAACCGGATTTTCTATTGGAACACCGTTTTGGTAATGTGTGGTCTTCAGGTTTTCCGCCATCCAAACTTGTTCCCCGATGGTAACAACGCCGTATTGATTTCCATCGTAATCCCCGCATTCAATAAACTCAAAGTCAATGTTCTGGCTTTGGGTTGGAACCAAAGAACTGGTATGGGAATAAATGCCTGAGGTGGCAGTGAATACCAGGTGTTCGCCATCATCATAATTCATCACATGGATATCTCTTGTACTTTTAGCCTGGCTGTTAAAGGGCATATCAGGTTTGACCCCACTGTATCTGATCTGAGGTAAAGCATCGGTTTCAGACACTGAAACCAAGCGAATTGCAAAGGATTTTATGGGCGTAATCACTCTGACCAAATAAATACCGGCTTTCAAACCACTCAGATTGAATTGATGAGTTCCCGCTGGATAATTGCCGTTAATACCGGTAAGAATTTTAACGGTAATATCCATAATTTCAATATTTATTTCACCTGAACCGGTGGAATAGAACTCCAGGATACTGCTTCCAGTGGTTGGGTTGGGGTATAAAAGAGGTTGCTGATCCTGTTCCTGAACCGGCTTTATTCCAAGCGGGTTCAGCAAATGAAGGGTGTCAGAACCACTTAGAATGAGGGTTTGCTGCGATTCAATATTTTTCACCCAAACTGAATCTACGGCAGCGCTTTGCCCCGATCCGCTGAAAGTGATAAAATAACTTTGCGCCTTTACACTGAACGCAATGATCAGCAACAGGAATAGGAATATAATTCTTCTCATAAGTTTGATTTCTGGGTGTTGATAATAATGATGGGATTGTGCAGAATTGAATATATACTCACTCTTTGCAACAGCTTTTGATAGCTGAGCAAAAATAGGGATTTACTCTCAGCTTTCACGCACCACTCAGTCAAACTTACAAAGCATTCACAAAACTTTCTTAACCCGGCGGATTGTCAGGTTGGGCTGTAAATGCAAAACTCACACTCTTAATACCCCGCGAAAACCCCTGGAAGCGTAATATGACTCTGCACCGTTGTGATACATAAATACCTGCCCATAGCGGTAATCGCCAAAGATGGCGCCACCATGCTTTCTGATTTCAGCAGGGGTTTTCAGCCAGCTTGATGTTTTTGTGTCGTATTTTCCAAACTGCTGCATTTCACGATACTGCTCTTCAGTTAGGACGTCTATACCCATTTCATCTGCCATACCAACTGCACTATTTTTAGGTTTGTTTTCTTTTCTTGAATTCAGTGCTTCCTGGTCATAGCAAATGCTTCTACGACCTTTTGGGCTTTCAGCAGCACAGTCGCAGAAAATAAACTCATCTTTACTTTTGTCATAAGCTGTCACATCTGGTTCGCCACCTGTTTCTTCCATTTTATAAAGTGACCATAATTTTTCAGGCTTTGATTGAAGCCGTACTTCAATCTTAGCCCAGTTAATACCTTCATGACGCTGCATATTTTTCTCAAAACGGGCCATTAAGGTGCTTAATAATTCTTTCTGTTGTTCTGGAATCAATTCTTTATTCTTTGTCTTTGTCATAATGTGTTTTTTTGATTGGTTAACAAATTCCTGTAATTGCTTTTGTACAATGTCGAGCTGATCCGTTGTTATTCATGCTTGCAAGGTCAGATTGCCGGAGAGCACTGGTTCCAGCTACGAAAATACAAATTAACACAGCCTAAGAGTTTGGAAGCAAAATAGAAATGGCGGTTTTAACAGTCTCTGGAGAGTAGAATCTTATCTGAATAATGCAAGAAAAAGACCAGGTATGTTAGCTATTTAACAGATAATTAACACTATCATTGTGAACCAATTACGCAGCCAGATGTTTACAACATTATTAACTAAAACATCTGGAAATGAAAAGACACAATTTACTATTCTTCGCTGCCATGATGTTTATACTAGCATCGTGTGCTAAAGAAAAAAGTGATCCTGTAAGCCCGCAGGAAGTGCAGCAGGATTCAGCCCTGAAAAAAGGAAATTCAGGTAAGAATTTTGCGGTTCACATGACGGGCGATCAGGAAGTACCCCCGGCACAAACCAATGCTGTGGGGCAATCTATCTTCCACTTAAGAAAAAATGGAACCGAACTGCATTATCGTGTTATTGTAGCAAACATTGAAAATGTTACAATGGCGCATATTCACCTTGCCCCTTCAGGCGCCAACGGGCCTGTTGCAGCATGGTTGTATCCATCCGGCCCACCGGCACAATTGATACCGGGACCTTATAATGGTGTCCTGGCTACGGGTGTAATAACAAGCTCGAACCTGGTAGGGCCGTTGTCAGGAATGGATCTCTCTGACCTGGTTGATTACCTTAACGACGGAAATGCGTATGTAAACGTGCATACAAGTCAATTTCCCGGAGGTGAAATTCGTGGTCAGTTCTAAACTGTTACAAATTATTCATGTTTAATGCTGATGTTGCCCGCTATTACAGGATGTTCCTGTTTTAGCGGGCAACAACTTTTTAACTTCACACCAGTTATTAACTCCCTCTTTTTATACCCAACTTGCTGATTCTTGAACTCAATGTCGTTGATGGAATCTGCAGCATCGCTGCTGCCCCGTCATCTCCCGAAATCTTCCAGTTACACAAATCCAGAGCTTTTATAATATTTTGCTTTTCAAAATTATTCATCTCCGTTTCGGTAAAAACCTTCTCCTCAGTTGTGTTCACTAAAGGCTGGCTGGTCTCCGAAGCCGGTAAAAGTTGGGAAAGGTTGATCTTACCATCCTGGCTGATTATGATGCATCTTTCAATAATATTCTGCAATTCCCTTACATTCCCTGGCCAGGGGTATGCCAGAAGCCGTTGCCTGCTTACTGCATCAAGCGTGCCCATAACTTTAGCTGCACGTTTTGAGAATTTTTCTAGGAATGCTTCAGCTAGCATAATGATGTCATCGCTCCGCGCTCTTAAAGGCGGGATTTCAATAGGAAAGACATTCAAGCGGTAAAACAGGTCCTGCCTGAATGTCCCTTTTGCAACTTCCTCCTCAAGATTGCGATTAGTAGCTGCTACTACCCTCACATCAACCTTTGATGTTTTTGAGCTGCCAATGGGTTCAAACTCACCTTCCTGCAGCACACGCAACAGCTTTGCCTGCAAGTGCAAAGGCAACTCACCAATTTCATCAAGAAATATGGTGCCACCATCGGCAAGCGAAAAGCGCCCTTCCCTTGCATTGGTCGCCCCGGTAAATGCACCTTTTACATGCCCGAACAATTCGCTTTCAACAAGTTCCGATGGCAATGTTGCACAATTGAGCATAACGATAGGCTTATGCTTTCGTTTACTTGCCTTATGGATAGCCTGAGCAAACAATTCTTTACCTGTTCCGGTTTCTCCTCTTATCAGCACCGAAGTGTCAGTAGGGGCAACCTGCTCAACAGCTTCCAGCGCCTTTAGAATTTCCGGGCTTCTGCCGATAATATTTTCAAAGTTATGGTCACTCACCTTTTCGCGCAACATAACAGCTTCAGCACTTAATTGCTTTAATTCTTCCTGTGTGTTCAAAGAATCCTCAATATTTCTTAAGAAAAGCGCATGGAATTCAAGGCCTTCAGAATGATACTTTGAAATAGTTGCCTCAGCACGAAACATTTTCCGGTCAGATTTGATGCAAACAAGCTGTCCGGGAAAACTGAACGACTGAGAATGCTGCCCTGCTTGATGCAAATGATTGATGCAATCGGCAATTTGTCTTATGCTTTGCCCATCGAAATATTTTGAAATGGGTTGACCGATAAACTTCTCTTCCTTGCAGGCAAAATTCAATAATGCAGCCTGGTTTGCCTGTGAAACAGAAAGTTGCTCATCAATTTCAATGAGTGCATCGCGGGTTCCATTTACCAATCGGTTCAACCTTGTTTCATTTTCAATCAGTATGTTCTCGTAACGTAGCCGTCTCATTTCGGCAGCAGCCCGTGCTGCGAAAATCCTGAAAATGGCAAATGCCTCGGGAATTTCTTCCATTGGCTTGTTGTCAAGCAATGCAAGATGGCCGAGAATGTTATCATTTTCATCCCGTAGGGATAATCCCATATAGCTGACCGCTCCCAAAGGCGGCAAATCAGGATCGTCAGGATATAACTCAATTACACGTTCGGGCACGTGGCAAATACCCTTATTTTCCAAAACCGGCTCGCAAGGAGTGCCGGGCACATCATATTCATATTCATCTACATATTGGTCATCGAGCCAAAAAGCCAGTGCACGCAGCCGGTTTTTATCTTTCAGATATTTTGTGATCCAAACCCCGTGAGCATCCAGCGATTCGGCCAGGTTCCTGACCAACTGGCGGAAGAACATTTCTCCGGTATGTTCAGAAGTGCCTTCCACAATCTTTTTCAACATCAATAAACCCGATGGTAAATGTCTGGCTGGTTCTGTTTTTGAACTCATTTTTCTTGGTTTTACGAAGTAAAGTTAACGACATTTCATAAAAAACGAAATCTCGTAATCTAATTATTTGCTAAATGTACTGAAATACAAATGTTTATAAGAGTGGCACGAAGCTTGGCTTTCAGGAAACAAGTTTGTTTAACTCTTAAAATCAATTAAAATGGAAACAATGACAAAAACAACCGTAAACGGATTCCGGACTGAAGACATAGTCGGAACAATCAATGCAATCCAGGATAACCCTGAAATCGCAAAATTCAAGTTTCGTGTAAGAAACAAGTGGATCACTGGTGGCCACAATCAGGCTACTGTAAAGGGTTTTTATGGTGGAATGCAGGAAGATACCACCCGCGAAAAGGCCTGGGTATTTGATAATGGCGAACCACCCATCCTGCTGGGTCAGAACGAAGGTGCCAATCCTGTTGAATACCTGCTGACAGCCCTTTCAGGTTGCATGACAACCACCATGGCATTGCATGCAGCAGCCAGGGGCATGGAAATTGAAAGCATCGAATCAAAATTTGAAGGTGACATTGATGTGCAGGGCTTCCTCGGCCTCAACGACATGGTTCGAAACGGCTATCAAAAAATCAGGGTTACCTTTGACATCAAAGGCAATCTTACAGAGGAGCAAAAACAGGAGATGTTGATGTTTGCATACCAATCACCGGTTTACGATGTGGTGACAAACGGAACAATGGTAGAAGTAAAGATGGCGTAAATCCTGCCGATTTTAGTTATCAGTCCCGGCTCATTCAATTGGCCGGGACTTTTTTTTGTGAGAAATCAATACAGGTCTACTATAATGTGAATCAACGCACAACCAACTTCGAAAGTCCGCCATAAATTGAATCCCAGAACAATGCGCCCAGAAATGCCAGGCCTAACACCGCGAACTCAAAGTACAACTGCCCAAACTCAAAAGTGAAAAGCTTGATCCCAATAACATAATAGAGTATTCCGACGATAAAGCCGGTAAGGCAACCCAGCAACAGTGTTGGAGGTAAATTTTTATGCTCGGATCTCATCAGGTATTTAACAAGTGCACCCAGGAAACCGCCAATCACTGAAAACAGGATAAACATCCAGGGGAAGACAAAGTTGAAATTACGCTCATCAGAAGTAAAAAGATGTGCATTTGCTGTAAGCGTGGCCTGCCCTATACCTTCTGATTTGAGTAAGACTTTACCCGAACGGCCGCTGCTTAAAAAGATATGATCAGGTTCAACTGATCCCTGGCCGGCAACCAGGTTCACACGCACAGAATCAAGCCCTGTGTAAGAAAGCAGCGAAATACTTACCGGGATGGCCTGAACGCCATAACCCTGTACGTTTCTCTCCGGGGTCTCGATCCGGACAACTGCTTGCTTGCTGAGATAAGTGGTATATCCTTGTGGATTAAAACTTGTTGCGATCCTGATGGGAACCGGATTATCATTTGACTTATCAGAGATTTGAACAATTGTTGAGGGCAGATTGGTATTACGAATGGCCGTGAAGCCCGGGTTAAACTCCGCCCTGACTGAAGAAAACTGCATTGAAACTGGTTCTTCAAGTTCTTTGGGAAGCAGATTGGTTTTCGAATCCTCAAGTAAAGTAACAAAGAAGGAGCCTTCGTAAGCGCCATTCGAAGCATTGTATTGCAATTTTGGCAAGGTATCAACAAGTATCTGTAAAATGACCTGTTCGGGTTCGGAAGGTGATTCTTCCGGATGTACTGTTTCCGACGGGGGACGTTTTATCCTTGCAAAATAAATCTCCGGAAGCACAGCTCCTTCAAGGGTTGCCCGGCTGCCATCAATCATTACTGTGCCTTTGGATTCAAAACCCTTGATCTCATCAGTACTTTTTATAACGGCCACATTCTCGTCCTGCTTCAACCTGAAATCAGACACGGACACATTTTGCACCTCCACTCTATCGCCCCTTACCACCTGAACAGTTACCTGCGACAAGGTATCTTTGATGATGTGCTGGTTGGCTTCCAGATCGGGCCTGCTTACCGTAGTTGCTTGTCTTGTATAGGGTTGTCGCTGCCGTAACTGATGTTCAGGTTGAGCAGCCAGCAAACATGGTATCAATAAAGCCGTGAACGCTAACATCCTGGCCAAGATACAGCTTACCCGAAAATGAATCGGAAAAATTTCTTTGATCATTGTTTTCATAAGTGTTGTGTTTAATATTTGGGATATCTGTTCGTTACCACCGCTTGAAAATTGATGAATTGGTTAAAGTTATAATTCAACATTCTTATTCCTTACCGGTAAACTTTTCGATTGCTTTTTGGGCAAGACGTTCCGAAAAGCCTGAAACAAATGCGAGCGCCAGGTAATCAAAAATATTGCTGACCTCAAAGCTGAAAATATCAAACTGCTGTGCCAGTGAGGACTTCACTAAAAAGAAAATAAATAATGAAAATGCGCTGCTGATGATTATCTTGCTGAGGAGTATCATACTCAGTATGCGCATGTCCTGATTACCTGCTTTAATGAAAGTTTTGCGTAGAAAAAGGATCGAACTGCTAATGGCTCCAAGAAAACCAAAAAGTAAAACGCCGGTAATAATGCCAATCATTGACATTCCGGTACTTAAAGTATTTAAATCCTGGTTGGTTTGAACTATAAACCAAATCAGGATAGATATCAGGCTAATGCAAAGTAAGGCAAACAGTAAGGTGAAATATCCATGGGCAATTTTGCTGATATTATATCTGTTATCGAAATGTTCATCCCTGATTTCAATAGCTTTGATCAGCACTTCAGGGCTTGAGATTGCTTCCTCATATTTATGTTCATGCCCGAAAATATCCTTGATGGCCGAAGCACGCCACTTATTTAATTTTTCAGTCTCATGATCAACCTGGATTGCGACAGCCTTTCGTTCAGGTATCTCCATTGCATAGACTTCGAAGCGTTTGGCTGCGTTCAATGCTTTCCAGCCATCATCGATGTTCATTTGTTTAAGCGACGTTTTGGCCCTTTCGATCTGGTTTAAAGCAAAATTGTCCCATTTCGAATCATTGGGGCTATCTTTTTTTACCTCGATCCTTCTTTTTATGGATTGTTCAGTAAAAAAAATCTCAGATTCAAGCCTCTGATAGAACGGTGAATTTGAATTACCCATGATATTTTTGCCAAATATTTTCAACATGACAGCGTGTGAGTGTAAATTAAAAGATTATCAAGCGGATGTTAACTTAAAAATCAAACAGTCTTCGTCCTGATCTCCAGTTCAAAAGCATCCGGCAAAATTTCCCTTAATTTTTTCATCGTATTCACCGAACTTGTAACATCGGGAATTCCATCAGCATTTACATCGGCATGCTTTTCGCCGGGAAGAATACAGCCCTTAGTGTCGGGTGTGCCAGTCTTTGGGTTGATGGATGCCGCGTAATTGCCATGGTGAATAAGTATCTCCGAACGCCCGGGTACATTCTGAACCCAGAAACACTCGCCATAGCTAGGACTGCGATGACGAATGGTTTTGTAAACTCCATTGGGAATACACGAAACCTTTCGCTCATTGTTTCTCCAGGGCAATTCAATGGTTTTGCATGTGTACAAAATGTTATTCCCTTCTGTGATGGAAAAGGTTCCAAGCGTTTGCCTGGTTTGATCAGGTTCACGCATGATTTGGTATCTCTTGCCAGATGGCCTGGGTTCAGGAGATGCTTGCTCAACCGGATTATTTTCTTCAGTTGTTCGTTTTTCTTCCACAACCATTCCTGACGGAGTGCCTTCAACAGGCCTGTTGCCCAAAGAAGTGATTCTTCCATGTTTGATTACTGTAACTCCCATAATTTTTGCTTTTAAAGTGGATATATCCATTTTCGTATTTAAATCAGAATACTTTTCCTTCTTTCTGATATTCCCGTTCAATGCCGGCCTGAATCAAATCAACAGTAATTTCGTGCTTTTTGTTTGCCAGGCAGGCAAGCGAGCAATATTGAACAACATTTACGACCCCAGCCCCGGTAATCTCATATTTCTTGGCAATGGTCTGCAGTATTTCATCGCCGGGAATTTTTAATCCTTTGCGTTCCGGCAGCGTCTTTTTCCATAGCATAAACCTTTCAGCAGGTGTGGGTGGCGGAAAATAGATCACCGATTGGAATCTGCGCATAAAAGCTTCATCAATATTGGTTTTAAAGTTCGAAGCCAAAATCACAAGTCCGTCGTGGCTCTCAATTTTCTGCAGGAGATAGGCAACTTCCTGGTTCGCATATTTGTCATGGGCATCGCGCACGCTGGTGCGTTTGCCGAAGAGCGCATCGGCTTCATCAAAGAACAGTATCCAGTCTTTGCTTTTGGCGCGGTCAAAAAGCTGGGAAAGGTTTTTCTCGGTTTCGCCAATGTATTTTGAAACCACCATGGAGAGGTCAATCCTGAACACATCACGCCCGGTATTTTTCCCGAGGATCATGGCCGTTAAAGTTTTTCCGGTTCCCGGAGGCCCGTGAAATAAGACCCTGTAGCCTGGTTTGACCCAGCGTTTCAGGTTCCACTGGTTCATCAGGGTATCCTGGTGTTTGAGCCAGTTTTGCAGTTCGGCAATCTGAGCGCGGGTTTTCTTGTCCAGCACCAAATCATTGTCGTCCAGTTCGGTGGTAATATATTCAGCCGGAAAATCCATGCTGAAGCGGGGTTGGGAAACTTTTCCGCTGAGCAACTGATCAACAATATCAGGGTTCACAATAATACGACCGCTCATGCGTGGTTCGCCATGTGGCACGGCTTCGAGCCAAAGGATGCGGTTCCTGGCAAACTGATGTTCTTCGGCAAAAAGTTCCTGCACCTGGGTTCGTTTGGCCTGGTCATCACCGGCTAGCAGAAAGAGCGCGGTTTCGCCGGTGGGTAACATGCCGCGGAAGGTTTTTCCACGGGTTCCGCCTATTTGTGGAAAATCGCCTGAATTTTTCAGGTTTGTCTGGATCACATCATCAAGGAAATTTGGGGAAATGTGAGGGCTAAGGCCAAGAATAAGAACAAGTCTTTCTTCAGCGGCCAACTTAAATCTCCTGATAAGATTTAAATACTCTTCGTTTTCACCTGACTCCGGTGGCTTCAAGGGAGTTACCTGATCTTCATTATGCTTGCCTTCCTTTTTCAGGAAGTATTGTTGAAGTTGCCCTTGCACAACATCAGCCAGCCAATTGAGTTCCTTTTCGAGCATTATAAAGGGAGTTGGATTTCAAGCTCTGAAATCTTTATTTAGATTTAACTTCATTTACATAAACTTCATAATGGAAAATGTCAGATTTGGTTCCGCTGCCATGTTTCACTGGAATATTGTTTATTATGCGATAGTAGTCCTCCATGATATCGCCTTGCTGCTCGGGATTAAAGGCATCCATTCCCTTGCCGGCATTGGCAATTAAAGCGGGGACACCCCCATAATCATAAAAACCGGGCTTGCTGTTTCCGTGAAGGGCCCGTGGCATATACATGGCGCCCATCTTTTCATATTGCCAAATATGAGTGAGTTCGTGAATAAGGGTGGAGGGATCAATCTTGCCCCAACCGTTTATGGTATGAAAACTGACATACTCCCTGCCTGAAAACTTAGGACCTAACACGGCATACTCGTCAATACGGATCAGGTTGTAGTTGATACTGTTGCCAAAAACAGTTTTGGCCAGTTTTATTTCATCATCCGTCATGGCGCGGGTATTGAATTTGATAAAATCGGCTATAGTTTCATATAATTCACCAATTCCACCTACTTCCAATGCGTAAATCACGAGTTCTCCCAGCCATGCACCAAACTTCTTCCAGGTATCTGCCTTACCAAGCGATTTCCACCATTCAAGCGACCAGGGTTTAAGGCTTTTGACTCCGTTCCACAAATGAACAACAAGGCGCTTCAGTCTAGCTGGCAGAGACGTAATCCATCGTTTGGCGCGGTGATAAATGGCTTTGATCTTGTCCCACAATTGTCGCCCAACATACTTCAATCCGTTCCAGACCCATTTACCTGCTTTTTTAAGACCTTTCCAGATTTTAGATGCTACCTTTCTAATTCCTCTCCCTACTTTCGTGGCTCCTTTCCTGATCTTATCAAATAGCCATTTAGCGCCTCTTTTTATTTTGCCACCCAGCCATTTGGCGCCTTTGCTTATTTTTCTACCCAACCACTTGGCGCCTTTACCGATAGCTTTTACGCCTTTCTTTATTCCACCAAATACTTTTTTTGCACCTCCTTTAATTGCTCTGCCGACTTTTTTCAGACCCTTTTTTATTTTGCCAAAAATTCCCTGAACCTGTGGTGCAACCCTGCCTTTGCCTTGCTGCACAACATGGGTCAACTCATGAGCAAGGAGATGTTTCCCATTGGTACTTTCAGGATTAAACTTCCCGGAATTGAAAAACACATCATTTCCATGCGTAAAGGCCTGGGCGCCCAAGGCTTTATTCATTTGAACCGATTCTGGGCCAATGTGAACCTTCACATCACTGAGATCATAACCAATGGATTCAGACATTTCAGATTGAGTGGATGCCGGCAAAGAACTACCTTTTCCGGCAGCGTTGCTTATCTGCTGGCTCAAATCATCGCTCATACGGGATTTGCCTTTTTCTGACTTCATCTGCACTTCTTCTTCCTCCTCCTGCATCTGAAGATCATCCTCCTCTTCCTGCATTTGCAACTCTTCTTCTTCCTGCGGTTGCACGAGTTCTTCTTCCTCTTGCATCTGGATAGGTTCTTCCTCCTCTTCCTGCATCTGCAACTCTTCATCCTCTTCCTGCATCTGAACTGCTTCCTCTTCTTCCTCCTTCATCTGCACTTCATCTTCCTCCTCTTGCATCTGAAGATCTTCTTCCTCTTCCTGCAGTTGGAGTTCTTCTTCTTCCTGCATGTGAACACCATCCTCTTCATGCAATTGAGTGTCTTGTCCGTCGGATTTTCGGTTGATTGCCAGGCTATGGCCGTTCACAACTCTGTCGGCAACCCGGTTGGCTTGCTGCTCAAACTTATCGCCTGGCTGGCCTACTGTGAGCTTCGCCTGTATTCCATTGGCAATGAAAAATGAAGCCGGCGACCTCATCACAGCAGTTTCGCTCTCCCCTTCTTTTTTAAAGAATGGAGTTTTATCTGGCGATTCTATGGTATTTTGAGGTTTGGCCGTTTCTTTCATTTCAATAGAATTAATGGTTCCAATCCACAATTAAAATTTGATCCAGCCAGGGCAGTTTAATCATTCCATAACCCCAGGGCAGGGAACTCAGCAAAACATCGGTAGCATTTCCCTCAACAATAAGCCGGTGCTGAAAATCATTCAGTACAAGTTTTCCTTCTCTTTGCAGAAATCCTTCCCGCAAACCGTTAGACGAAGTTTTCTTTAGAGATTTCCAATGCCCAATGGCTGATGTGAGCAGTTTATCGCTTTCAGTTTTCATGGCCTTGCTCAGCTTGATACGGCGCGGAACAGGTTTTTCAAGATCCCAGCCACAGAGATATTTCTCAAACAAAAGCTCGTATTCCATGGGGTTTTCTTTGCCGTTGGCCAGGTAATGCAGCAAATGAATGGCAGTGATTTGGGCTTTTGTGTTAACAAATTTTTGATCGCTCAGCAATTTAAACTCCAAAAAGAAATATTCCAGGAAAGGATGAAGCAGCACCAACCCTGCATTTTGCACAAAGATTCCATCAACAGGAAATGGAGTAGCTGGTTCATCCTGGATCAATTCTTCTTGCTTTGCCTCATCTGAACTTGCTTTGTCTTTAGGTTCGCCAACATCTTTTTCTTTTTGCTGAACCTCCTTCATCAAATCAATGAGTTGATTTTTCAGGTTGGAACCTGAAGTTTGGTTCTCTTTTAGAAGTTTCCTTGCTTTACTTTTTTCTTCGGGTCTAGCATTCAATGCAGTAAGAACCAGGCTGACAGCAAACTCATTTGTGAACTGCAGCAACAAACGTTCAAGCGCAACCCCATTAGCAAACAGAAGCATTATCAGGCGCTTGCGGTAGGTTTGTTTTGCAAGCAGAGGGTTTTTCAATAACGCCGGCTCATCCGGGAAAGCATCTTCTCTGCTGCTCCACCAGGGTAAGTGACCGGTTTTTAGAAAATAAAGGAAGCGTTCAAAGTCCGATTCATCCTGTGTGAGCTTTGTTACAGGTTCATCATCTTCATGTGAACCATGCGGATCAACTATTTTTTCAATCTGTTCCTTGAATTTGTTTATTAATGCAGCGGTAAATTCTGCTTCAAAATCCTCCGAACGGATATCGGCAAGGTTCAAATCAAACTCATTAATCCTGAAAATCCGGTTACCGGTTTCAATGCTATGAAGATATTTATCAAGTAAGGGCAAAACATCATTTTTCAGGATGCGTATTGCATCCTCCTGCAACTGCCTTGCAGTTTGCTGATCGGGTGCCTCTAACTCCAGGTTCACACGATGAATTATATGCTTACTCTTACTCATTTAATTATGGAAACTTAAGAATAGCTTTAATGAACTTTGTGAGCGCAGATTTAAGCTTTGCATCCTGTGAAACAAAATTTTGAGAAAATTCTGTCACCTCATTTTCAAATAACTTCCTGTTATTCAATTCAGGATATTTACTCAGTAGCGTTCTGAAAGAAATATTGAATGCAGCCAGGTTCTCAAGGATTATATTAACCTGGTCTTCAGGAATACTTCGGCCACATCTTACAAGGTTCAACATAAGGATCATCAGCAGCCTGATGAATTCTTCCAATACCCTGGCCACAGCAGGACTATTCGCCGGAGGGTTAAATTCGTAGATCTGCCTTATGAGCTGATCCACATTTTGTATCACCGTCAATGTTCTTGCCGGAGTTGGTCTATGCGATAAAGCGGCTGCCCCATCAAATGCTTTTATAACGGCCGCATACATGGCATTTATAGTCCGGTTACTGGGTTTTGATATTGAGGTTTTAGTGGTTTCCAGCCCCAGGAATTTTTGCTTTTCTGTAATGAAACTTGCAACAATTTCCTGACAGTCCACTGTCGGCTCTTCACCCTGGAATGGGATAGTAACAGAATCAGTTGCAGTGCAGGGCCCGTTAGTCACGGTAAGCGTTACAGGAATTTCTCCATCAAACCCAGCCTTTTTGAAGTGCGCCTCGATTTCCAGTCCATCCATTGTTGAGCCATCACCAAATGTCCATTTGTATTCAAAATTGCCCTCCCCTTCCGGATTTGGCTGTGCTTTGAGAACGATCGTAATATCAGCCCGGTTTTCGGTAACAGCAGGTACGAGGATCTTTGCAACCGGATTGCTGAAAACGGTAACTGTTAAAGGCACATCCTGGCCGTTGACTGTGAATCCGATTGGCTTACCAAAATGATCAGCGGGTGCCAGCCGGGGAATGAATTGGTATTTCGAGCTACCCTCATCTTGCTTGACCATGTTAACGAGATCAGGGTCAGCAGTTGTAACCTCTCCATCTTCAGGTGTAACAATAAAAGGATATACGTTTCGGTCGTTGCTGCAAAACTCTGAAGTTTCTATTTCTAGTGATACGGGATCCGGATCTGGTTCCGGTTCCGGTTCTTTCTCTTTTTCTACAATAAAGGCCACTGGCGGGCATTCAGAGCAACATAGGTAAGGCAGGCTAAAATCGGCTACAACTATATCTTCAGGCGCTTGCGTAAGGTCTCTGCAAATAATGCGGCTTATGTCAGTAACCCTTGTGTTCAGTTCCTTAACAACCATTTCAGCATAGGCGCTGCTGCGTTGAATATTGTTGATCGTAAAGAAATTGTCGAGTTCTTCTTCCCTGTCAATCTTTTCATCGTTGTTAACAATGAACAGAGCAAACGATTCAACATCGCGATACTGGGGCTTTGTTTTCTCTGCAAGGTTTACGACTGCAATACCTTGCGCAAGTCCTGTAACTCTTGTAAAATCCCTGGAAGGCTGCTGCACACCGCCATCCCTTGTTGCGCCGGCATACACAATTACGAATGTTCCGCCACGGTGGGTTCCGGCTTTGTGTTCGAGGCCGGGATGACGGGTTATATATTTCGAAAACGAGAGGTAAGAAAGAATTTCTGTTTTGCGGCGCTCAATCTCACGCATGATCACTTCCAGTTTCTCATTGCTGCAGCAGATGCGTTCCATGCGATCAACCATGTTCAGGTAATTCGACTCGTATCCTCTTGCCACGTAATTTCCGGTTCGGAAATAGCGCTCCAACCGGGTTCGCATCACTTTCAGCCTGCTGCAAAAGCTCAGCGAGAAGTTGCGGTAATCAAGTATAAACTTTGGCGTTATTTCTCTTATTGAACCGGGAACAAAGCGTTGCACAAAGTTCAGATGTGCAAGGATCTGAACCGGATATTCAAAAAGAACATTGCGGTTGTTTTCGTCAAGCTTCAAAATATCAGGATCGGCAGCTGCAAAATTCCTGGTTTTTTCCACGAACTCATCCACAGTGCCCACAGGTTCTTCAAGCGCTTTCAGGACAAACTTTCCGAACGCATCGGGATGTAAATCAAGTGTTTCTTTTACCAGGCGCTCAGGTTTAAAAACGGGTTTGAGAAAGCGGTCACAGTCATCAACTTTCAGATCCAGCCTGCTGATCTCAGCTATTTTCTCTCTCATATTGCTTGCAAAGAGATCGCCTGAAGCAAGGATGGCTTCCCGTACACCGGACTTAATTTCTGTGGTTTCCCTTTTGGTAGGTGTTTTAATTTCCGTCGCCTCCTTTCGCTCAGCAGATTTCAATTCTGTCGCCAACATTCGCTCGGCAGCTTTAAGATCAACTGTAAGCTTTTCAATACCTCTCTTGGGGAACAGGTTTTTGATCAGATCGGTTTTGATGATCCAGGGTGGCTGATCCGGAGGCGGAATATAGCGCACCAAGTTCACATGCTGGAATTCAGGTTTGGCGCTGAAGCCGGAGAAAAAGTTGCTCCCTTCGCCCAGCAGGCAACTGATCTCTGTCTGGAAGGCACGAAGCATTACGTTAAGATCTTCGAAATGGCACTCAAAATCGTCGAGATTGATATCCGATAACCTTGCATCGCCCAGCCTGATGGCCACCACATCTACCGGCACGGCTTTGCTGCTTTTGATGCGATCCAAATCCCTGAGAACGGTTTTATAGTTTTTGCCAATATGACCCTCTATCCTGAAAAAATTAAATTCGTCAATGCTGTAATCCAGCGGGTTGAGTGATTCGTCGGGAACGGGAGGATTATATTTATCAGCATTGTAGGAAAGGTTGAGTTTTTCGTTGGCTTTGAGCGTCCGGTTGTGATTCCATTCTTTTGTCAGATCGGCCGGTTTTCCGTAATAAAAAGGAATTGCCCTGTCTTCAAGCGGCCTGTCGTAATCCTTTGAAGGCGTGATCCGGATAGCATCCATTTCTTTGGGTTCGAAATTCATGATCATCAGTTGCAGGCGCTTGAACATGCCTATAACATTGTTCTGCTGGTTGCGGGACACTGCCGGTGAAGGATAAAACTGGTGACGGTATTTTGGTGGTTGCGAACCATACTCAATATTGGGTTCGCCAAGCATGATGTGTTTTGGAAAGGCGTAAATATTCGGGCAGCACTCAAATGCCACATGGTAGATCATGTCCCTGAGTTCGTTGTAGGCCACAAGCACATCTTTGTAAAAATCATAGGTATATTGCGCATGCAGGGGATTCGACGCCTTGTTCAGGTTTTCGGAAAGCCGCTTCATTAATTGATCAATGTTCAGGCCTTCGCTTTTATCAATCATGAATTTGAAAGCCTGATAAAGATCGCCGATGGCTTTGGTAATGTTTCCGCTGCCATCTTTCGCTGCTTTGAAATACGCGCTGGCCAGCGTAATACTGTTTATTGTGTTGTTTTGGTTCAGGATCACGCGTTTGGGACGGAGCACCGGGAAAGTGAAATAGCTTTCGTAAGCCTCATGATATTTCAGGTAAATGTCGTCGCCAATGGTTTCGTCAGGATCACGCTGTATCACTTTGTCGAGATCGCTTTTTGAAAGCACCAGCAAACGGGGTTTTGCTACCTGGCGCTGACCGAGGTTATCGCAATTGGTCGGGGTGCAGTTTTCGGGATCTTTAAGGTAATATTCAAGGTATAAAATGGCAACCCAGTTAGAAATCTCGCTGTCAAGGTCCTTTATACCGTGAACCTGCGCCGAGGTGATCTTGTCTTTGTCCTCATCGGTGAGCAACTGATAAAGTTTCACAACTTTCTCTTTTCCACCTTCCTTGTAATAGAACGGATCATATTTGCCGGCATCAGGCATGGTATATTCCGCAAAATGCTTGTAGTTGGTAAGTTCCATCTTCAGCAGGTCGCCATCGGTGGTGATGGCTGCACCGGCGCTCAATGTAACCTGTGTGGAAGTGCGCTGCAAATGCAGGCCGCAAACGATGCCGGTTCCGATCAGGCAAGTGCGGGTTAACCTATGCTGATCCTCAAAGAAAACAATGATTTCATTCAGTTGCACTTCAGTGAGCACCTGGTCTTTGACAAACCTGCTGTATTCGAGGTTTATTTTTTCAAGTTGGAGTTTTTGCTTGGTTGCCATATCGTGTATTTTTTATTTGCTGTTTATGCCGGTTGATCCGGTTCTGAACCCTGCTCGAGCGAACCCAGGGTTGACCTGCCCAGGATCACAGGGTTGCGCTCAGGGGTTTCGTCGTCGCAATCACTCAGGCGGCCCTGCTCGTAAACGGTGAAAATTTCTTCCAATACTTCAATGAGTTTGACCAGCGTTTCGTCTGAAGCTTGTTTTAAAGGATCTTTGGATTTCGTTCTTTCTGTGAGCCAATCATTGTAAGCTCCCTCGAATTTGTCCATATGTTCCTCGTCCACAAAACAGATGCGGGGCAGCACATGGGCCGGTGTTTCCATGCGTATGAGCCTTTCGGCAAACTGCCTGAAATTTTTGTTGCGCAGGCGCATGCTGTAGCCCGGCAACACCACGGTAATCCTGAACGAATACGGATCAAGCGGACGGCAATAATTGCCATTGGATTCGATGCAAAGTGGCAGGAAAAGATTGTATTTTGTTTTCGGCGTGGTGAAATCGGGTCGTAGTAAAAGATGCTCCACCACATACATTCCTTCCAGTTTAAAATCATTGAGTAAATAATCAATGATACTGCTGATTGCCTTTTCAGCCAGTGAAAACTTACCGGATTCAGCTTCACCTTCCAGCACGTTGTACTTTGTCGGATGGGTCGCAATGGCATCGCCCGGAACACCGGTTGTGCCGGAAGTAGTGTGAAGCGTAAAAGTCACTTTTTTCTTGTTTGCCGAAAGCACCATCTGGTAATATTCGCGTTCGCAGCCCAGCAGGCTTGCCAGCCCCATTTCCTCAAAAGCATCTGTGCGGGTCAGAATAGCTTTATTCACACTTTCAAAAACCTTGTTGCCGTTCATCTGAATGCTCCAGGCATACACAGGAACTTCTTTCGGAGAGCCATTCACTGGCAATGTAACCGTGCCGCTTTGCTCAACCTTGTAAGCCAGGTTCGCAAGGAGTTTCCTTTTGTAATTGTTGAACCCAAGCAGGCGGGAAATTCGTTTTTCCATGCCCGGAACGTTCACTTCCTGCATTTCAGCAGGTAGCGGATTATAATAATCGAAACCGCTGCCACGGCTCGTGCTCATATTGTTGTAATCCTTGAGAAAATCAGTTTTGTGGCGGATGACAGCTCGGTCAGAATCACCGGAATACAAGCGGTGCATGAGAAACACATATTCATTGAAATGCTCGGCGAAGCGGGCAAGCAGATGATCGAGAAATGTATTGCGGCGTTGTACGAAATTGTCCAGCCCATTTGATTTCAGCAGCATCTGAACTTCGTCCTGCCATTTTTTAGGGGTCGTAAAAATTTCTGAAGCACCTTTTAGCCCATTCACCACATTGGCAAAATAGCTTTGTTTGATGTCGCTTTTCGCTGAAAGCATTGCACCAACATTTGAGAGTTGTGCAAAATAATTGGCCAGCGCCTGCTCAAAGAACAGCAGGTAAGCTTTCAGTTGTTTTGCCCTGGATTTGCGGGCAGCACCGGCACTTTCAGGCAAGCCGGTCTGGCCTGTGCCGTAGGTTTCAGGAAAATGGTTCTGGAAAGTCTGGTAATTTGCAATGTCGCGGAATTTTCCTTCTGGCATAGGAAGGTCTTCCGTGAGTTTTGCCTGCATGCTTGTGTTGCGTTCAATACGTAAATCATCAAGTTTGCTGAATGCCTGTTCGGTTCGCAGCATTATGGGCATCACATCTTTCCACATGTTCAGCACCGAACTGCTTTTGCAGAAAACCGGCTTGTGGCCGGGGGCAATGCACAGATTCCATTTGTTGCCGGCAACTGCTTTGCGAACCTTGGTCATGTCCGCTTCATCACAAGCACAGAGGCCGAAGGCAATTTCCTTTACCACTTTCACCCCTTCGGTTTGCATGATGATGCGGATGATATCGCTCAGGCGAACTTCCATGCGCAACTCGCTGTTTACTAAATCTTCTTCGCAGATAAATCCTTTTTTATAAAACGGATTGCCTGCGGTGCGGTAAGGGTAATCATCATCGAAACTGAAAGCAGGGCCAATGAAAATCTCATCGGCTTGCTTGCCGTCTTCCAGCATTTCCTGCAGGTTATAGAACGGAACATCGGGCGAAAGGTACTGATCAATATTAAAGACAATCTGCGCCCAAACCTGCTCGGGGTCTGCGTTGGGCTGGATATCAACATCGCCGCAAATCACAACGCCCTGTTGCAGAACTTCTTCAATGGTGTCAATATCTTCGCAGAGGTTGCGGTAACGCTGGTAAACTTCGAGCACCCGATTGGTAATTTCCTTCTTTTTCTTTGCCATCAGTGTTTCCTGAACCGACTGCGATTTTTTCTTTTCTTCGGAATCAAGCAGTGCTGAATCATCAAAATCGAGCAAAACATTGTTTAATCCCTGCAGCCTGAATTCATGCGCTTTTTTGTGGTCAACCACTTCGCCGGGCTTTTTGTAGTGCGATTCTACAATGCCTTCCTGGGTCAGGTCATTGAACTTTGCCACCACATGGCGCTCAGAAGGTAAGATCCATGCATTTCTTATCCCTTCAATTCTGACGAATAATTGCCTGTAATCATTGGCGCTGATCGGGTTTGACGGTAGCGCCCTGATGGCCGACAGGAACTGCCTGTGCATGTTTGCCATGTTGTCTTTTTCACTGGAGACTAGGTCTTCCACTGGAAAAGCAGTGCGGTAACCAAGATCGGTAATGGCATAGCAAAGCATTTCCAGCATGGTAACGCCGGGATCGTGGATGTTGTAATCGGTCCAGAGCTTGTGTGAAAGCTGTTCGATATATTTCAGCCCTTCTGCACGCAGGAATGCATAATCGCGTCCGTATTCAGCGCTGATCTCCTTGGGTATGGCGTTTATCTCATTCATTGCAACTAAGGTCGTTATCAATTAAATTTATTTGGTGTTCTATCGCCGAAACCAAAATGGCCCGCGCACTGGAGGCGCTGATGAAGTTGAGGTCGGAGGTGTTTGTGTCCACTTCGCCTTTGCGGTGGTACATTCTCACCTGCGAAACAAAATCAACATAAGGCCGCTCTTCTATGAACCCGATCACCACGCTTTTGTAAATGCTTCCACCGAAACTGATATCCGAAAAATCACCGAAAGCCCAGGGGGAAAGATACCTGACAATATCCTCGTTCAAAATTTTCAGGTAGGCATTGGGGTCAAATTGATTGTAGAATTTTACCCTGAAATCAAGGAAGAGGGTTTCATAATCAGGGTTATCAGCATCAAACTTCACATGCAGTGAATTCAGCGGAGCGATGTAATCTTCAATTTCACGCAACAGGTTCTGACTGGCACGGGGCTGCAACGGATCGAAACTGTCCTGGTTACGAATGTCCGGAATCACAATCAGTGAAACAAAGCCGGGATTGATCTCGAAATAATCGGGTGTGCCGTACTCTTTGTTGATTGAAGTATGGTTCAGGCATTTGACTTTATAAACTTTTGGAAATTCCTGAAGCACAAGGCGCTCATAATCCCAGATGTTCACCGCGCGGTTTTTATGGCGCAAACGCTCACTCACCCGCTGATAAAACATCACATCCTCCTCGATGGCTGCCCCGCCAAATGTGGCGTAAGGCTGGTTCACACCTTTTACCAGCGGTGGTTTGGCTATGAATTTTTTAATGGTTTCCGCAGGAACTGAGGCCGCGAGATGGGAAAGTTCATTGTCGCGATCACTGAAATTAGCTTCAATTGCCTGGGCATGAATGCCGGCAATCCTGCAAACCGAGGTATGCTTCAATCCGGCAGGCAATTGTGCTTTGATCCAGTGAAAACCGGAATCGAGCAGGGTGTTGCTGGAATTGGCGCCGGCTGGTAACTGTATCCGGACGATACCGGCTCGCAGCAAATTGGTGGTACTGTTTTTCGAAATATAATTATCATTCAATGGCTGCCACTCATTGTTTACCAATGCGAACCATTCCACCGCCTGGTTTCCGGTAAAGGTGGGAGCCAGCGGATCTTCACTACCTTCAACAGCCTGGATCAGCAAACTGATCATATCAGATGCATTGGCTTTCTCCAAACCAATGTAAAATTCACCTTCCGGGGCATAATTTGGTAGCAATTGAATGTTGCGCTTCGCGTTCGGATCGAGAAAAGCGCATTGCTCTTTCAGGAACACATGCTGCTCGCTTTGCCCGAAAGTCTGCTCATGAAACAACTGAACGCTGCGATCCTTGAAATTCCGGAACTTGTTATCGGGCGTGGCACTTGAACCGAAAGCAAATTTGTTGGTAGCGCTGGCCTTATAATCAACCGTGAAGGAACTTATCTGCGGAGTGTAAGGATCGTTCGGAATATTAGCAGTTTCCTCATTGGCAATTTTGATCATTGCCTGGGTCATCAGGTTCACAAAATATTCGTGCAGAAAACTTTTATCGAGGGTGAGCCTGAGATAGTCAGCTTTAATGGCCTGGCCAAAAGCCGCAATTGCTGTCATAGGTGTAGAAAATCCGGGATTGAATTTTGCGATCTCAAATTTGGTTGAAATCGGTTTGGTAGTTTTCTTCAACTTGAACGGAGAAACCAGGGTCTGTTTTGCGAGGTAATTCTTCAACACAGCCTTGTTTATATCCACCCCTTTCTTAATCAGCAAAGGAGAAGCTAATGTTGCAATTTTGAATCCAGAATCTGAGGCATCTCTTTCAATAATGAGTTCATCAAAAAGCCCTTTTGAGAATGCGCTTGCTCCTTCCGGGAACCACTTGTTATCTTTTAAATACCGGGCCTTGAAAGTAAAATAATCATCGCCGGTAACCGTGATGCCGGCATCGGTATAGGCTGAATAATACGCTTGCAGATTGGGAGGCTTGTTTTTCCAGGCAACGTTCAGTTTGATGTGCTCCCAGTTTTTTTGAAAAATTTCGGCGCTGCCTATGTAAAAGTTTGAGCCTGCCCTGGGCTGGGTTCCAAATGGATAGAAAGGTTTGGAGCCGTCAAGCTTACCCTGATCATTTTCGAGGTTGATGTCTTTAATGCCGCTGACTTCCACTGTAATTGCTGCTTCGGTGACGATTGCTTTTTCGAGGGCAGCATAAACAGCGTACCCCTCTTCAGTGCCGGTATTGATCAGCACCCTCAGCACTGGTAAATCAGTATTGAAACTTTCTTCATGAATTTCCGGATCGTAGGGAACGATTGCTTTTTCGGCAGCATCAATCTGCATAGTTAAACTGAGTTTACCGGCCCTGGAGCCTGGAACACTGCCCACTTCGAAATCAGTTGCCTGAATCCAGTCTTTTTCACCGCTGAGCAAAACGAGAAATTGCGATTGCAGTTTTTCCTTGTCAGGAAAATCAGACGGAATTGAATCCGCTGCAAAACTGAGTTCCACCGTGATCTTGCGCGTGCCTTCCTTCAAAAGCAAAATCTTTGATGCCAATGCGAACCCCAGGCTTGCAGCCGGCCAGGTTTCGTTGCCGAATGCTTGCCAGTTCGGATGTTCATCCGTGAATTCTGTGCCGAGGCCATCAAGGGAATTTGTTTGCTCAGCGTAACGGATACTTTCGCCTTGCCGGTGGAAAACGCTTTTCAGCATGGCAACACTTGCCTGATTCACCACAAGTTCTTCATCAGTGGCATAATAAAGTGGTTTGCCATTTTTATCCTTACCGCCTTCCAATTGCGTATCATTTGCCAAAATGGCCTGACCGGCATTCTTGGCCAGTTCAAAAATCAGGTGCACACGGTCGGGAACGGCAGGTTTGAGACTAAGTTGCAGAACTTCTTTGTAATAAAAATCAAGATGGCGTTTGCTGAGGCCGTTGATCTGTTCCTGCTGGAATTTCAGCAGTTTCAGGAAACTCAGGAACAGCGCAAGGTGTGGTTCGTAATTGCCTTGTGGTTCGCGCCTGAGGATTTTTTCACGTTCAGTTTCTGAAAGCCAGGTTTCATTTTCAACGAGAGCTGCATCTTTCAGGAATGACTCAATTTCTTCTTCCGATTTCAGGAATGCCTGCCAGTTGCCATCGGGTTTCTGATCGTCATTGACATTGAAATATTTGAGTTTTGCGGAAAAATGGTAAGCAAAACGCATCCAGTCGCGCAGATCGAATTCATGGATTTTAACAAAAGACGGCTCAAGCGCTTCCAGAAACCGCTGATGCTGGCTGGTGCCATCATGCTGTAAGGGATGTTTCGTATTGCAGTTCAGTGCCATCTTTATCGGTTAACAGGTAAATTCGACCCTTCAAGTTTGTAGAACGGATATACAAAGTTGAACCGGGAGTTCGTGGTTCGAACCGTGTAATCAATTTTTATGAGCAACACGCCTTCCAACTCTCGCGAGGTGTCAATTTCAACTTCGCCAAGATCAATCCTTGGTTCGAAATACAGAATTGCGTTTTCCACCAGATCCTTCAGATAGGTGAGCAAAGTCAGGTTCATAGCTTCGAACACCATTTCATCGAGGTTGCAGCCGTAATTGGGTTGCATGATGCGCTCGCCCAATCGGGTTGAGAGCAGTATGTCGAGGCTGCTTTCAATGTCCTTTTCCTCTTCCAGCATGCCCACCCCTTTCGATGCTTTATCGAAGGTTGGCGGGAAGCCCCAGCCACGTCCCAGGAATGAATTTTCAGCGCTCATTATATTTTACTTATTCATTGATTTTCAATTTTATCCACCTATGATCACCGTTGGGCAACCAGCAACGATCATTCCTCCATGAGCAGTAGCATCACCCATCCGTGCAGCCGGCAAACCGCCAATGAGAACTGTTGCCGAACCCTGGATGATCACATCCGTGGGTCCAACACAAACACACTGATCACTTACCCTTGCAGCAGGAATTCCACAAATTAGAACCGTTGGTGCCCCTGGTGGCAATATAGGTCCGCCCACATGGGGTACAGTTCCTGTAACCATCGGACAGACATGCATATCGGTGACTCTTGCTGCAAATGCCATAATTCTTTTAATTTATCTGAACCAATGATCCCTGGATTATCAATACGCCACCCGCTTTCAACTCAGTACTTGCACCTCCTTCGAGCGTCATGCCTGCCTGGGCTTTGAGTTCAAGGTTTGCGGCTCCGAGCACAAGCCCCTGGCCCGCCTTCAACTCTATCTTGCCAATACTTTCTATAGAAATCCCTGTGCTGTTCATTGCAATTTTATTCTGGTTCTCATCCTGTAATTGTATTTCCCCGCCCGAGTCATCCACCAAAATTTTCTTTCCACCCGGAGTTTCCAGTGTGAACGATTTTTCATCATCGTTAAAAATCATTTTTATTCCGCTGCGGGTTACGAAGCCTTTTTCATGATTGTCGTCGCTGCCTGACAGTGGTGCCGGTTTTCTGCTGCTATTCAGCATTCCGAGCACAATTGCATCGCGTGGGTCATCATTGATAAAGCCCACAATCACCTCATCATCTATTTCGGGCCTGAAAAACGAGCCGCGGTTGTTGCCGGCATCAAGGCTTGCAATGCGTGCCCAAAGGCCTTCCTGGTCTGAACCAAGAATTGGAAGATGAACTTTTATCCTGTCCTCACCATCAGGATCGCCGGCCAATTGTAAGACTTTCGCAATATGTAAGCCTTGCACAGCAGCCATCAAGCCTGAGGCAGGTTTTTTCTCAATATTAAATTTTCCCGTGAACCAATCCGGGTCGCAACCAAACTGAATATCAAGTTGCCAGTCGCCACCAGAAATGAAATGCTGCACGCCGCTCACATAAGCTTTTCCGTTGAACCGCTCTCCAACACCTTCGAGTTCAATCGTTAAACCGGGCTTAACCGTATGAATTCCCCTGCATTTTACACGTCCGCGAACCTTTGCCAACTGGCGTTTCAGCATCAATGCATCGGCCCAGGCTTGTAATTCCGGTTCTTCAACCTGGCCGCCATGCCCTAACACAAATTCATCAAGACCGATTACTTCAGCTAGATCATTACTGGAAAGATTTCCGTTCAAGGCTATCTGTGGATTATTGGCTTCAACTTCAATGATTCCCTGATCGCTGGGGCTCCATGAATTCGAACTCACTTTGCCAAGCTGAAGCCTTGCATCAATCTCAGCATCCATTTCCAGGATGGTTGCCCCGTAGGTTAGGGTCAAAACCGCATTCTGTGAAATATCGGGAGCTTTTACAGTTAGCTGGCCATCGTCAGCGAAGCAGAATTTGCCGTTGGCTTCGGCGCGGGCCACAATAAAATCCCAGTCACTGCAATCATATTGGATCAGCTTTTTGTGCGATACCGCTGTAGCCTCAATATTGGGGTTCAAACCAGCATAGGTTCCGGCGATAGCTGAAAGAATATCATTGTCCTTCATTTCAGCAAAATATTTGCTTTTGCGGCCAACTGTCATTTTCACAGTTTTGTCGCGGCACTCCAGCACAAGAACGGAGCCCCCTCCGCTCCTGATCTTGATGCTGTGTGCGATGATCATGCCTTTGAAAATAGTATAAACATCATTTTCATAGCCTGCCATCACTTCGATTTCCTGTCCAGGAATGAAGAGTTCATTGTCGCTGGCCTGGAAACTCCCTCCCGCGGATTCTCCGTCAATTAATACAATTTTAGCCCAGGGTATGCGGTTGATCTCTTTTGAAACAGTGATGGAATCAACCAGAAAAGTGCGAGCAATCTCATTGCCGTTGATCCTGATCGCAGGCGTAACAACCGTTGCAGGCCGCGTTGTTGGTATGGTTCTGCTACTGGGCATACTATCTTGCTATGGGTGGAAACTTGATTTTTTGTCCGGTTACAAGGTTCCTGTAATCATTTAATCCGTTGGCTTTTGCCACTTCAATGTAATATTTGGAATCGCCATAAATCCTGAATGCCATCAATGGAAGGGTATCTCCTTCGTTGACGGTTCGCACATGGGTCAGATCCGGCGAACTGGCGTTTTCTTTGGCTACGCGTTTGGTGTCGTCAATTGCACCGATGAAGCCGGCTTTGGCAACTGCACGAATTGGAAGGCCACTTGGGCGAAAAAGTTTGTAAGTAATATCAAGGCTCTCAAGACAGCAGTCGAATTTCAGAGTTCCCCAGAAAATGCTAAGGAACCTTGGCCTGTGTTTGTCGCCTTTGTATTCCAGCACAGTTTTCTTAAACAAGAAAAGTTCAGCTTCAACGCCAGTGACATCGTTCCTGATCGAGTTTACCACTCCGGTACTGTCGAAAAGCAACTCAAAGTTGAGTTTCTGCGGCTCGATTTTGTTAAACTGCGGAAGCATACCGGTAGTTCCCGGAGCCTGTTTCTCAGCATAGTTCACATTGATTTTCTGTGAGTAGCTTTCAGGGTTCACCATTACTACCATCATGCCATCGGGAATTTTCCTTTCGGCGTCAGGGTAGGAAAAGATCATCATCTTTGCAACATTCATCTGCATCAGCGTTCATTTTTCTTTTTTAACAATTCCATCACCTGCTCGACACATTCGGCTATGATCTCCTCTTTGGATGGGACTTGCCCCGTTTGCAGAGGCCTTACGTCGCGCTCCAATTGGTTGCGGTTCACACTCACCTTTATGTTTAATTCTCTGATCTCAATGGGCATGGCTTCAGTTTTTCGACAAAGTGAAATATTGATATTGCAGCTCAAAGGTCTCTATAGCTATGGAACTTTGTTCCGCATCCAGGTCGCTGAGACTCCATTTTTTCGGCCAGGCATGCTTCACATTCCAGGTCATCAAGGGTTCATGCGCTTCGTTAAGCAGCGAAATTGAAATATCAACCGGATTGATGATCAGCGACTGAAATGCATCGTTGCACCATTGTGTGAGCAAAGCGGAATTTTTTACCAGGCCACGTTTGAGCACAAGCAACGGAAACTTTGCGCGAACCGGAAGCACATGTTCGTATCGGTTCTCACCGCCTTCCTTCACTGATTCGGTTTCCAGTTCCATGCTGAGGCCTGAAACGGATTGAAAGCGGCTGTCAACATTCTCATTTCCAATGCCCGAAAAAACCACACGAAAATGAAATCCTACCGGTGGATAATAATTTGCCATAGCAGCTAAGGAATCAATTAATCATTCTGAATAACCAGCCCCTCGTGTGCAAGTTCCAATGTTTCCACTGCAGCTTCGTTGGCATCGCTTTTCATATCAGTTGGTTGGATCTTCACCGGCCATGCGTTTTTAATCTTCCACACCACGACAGGTTCGTGCTCTTCGTTAAGCAGACTGATGGTCAGATCGCGGCGCTCAATGGTATTCAGCTTTACGGTGTTGAGCCAGTTATAAAACTCATTGTCCGATCTGAACGTGCCACGTTTCAAAGTGATGTTGCCATACTTCTGCATTCCCGGCATTTTAAGTTTGCTGTATTCTTTGTTGCTGCCTTCGCGGTATTCGATCACTTCATTTTCGATGGTCAGGCCGCTGACTTCGGTAAAGCCGATACGTGTGCCGCCCCACTCAACCTGAAAATGAAACTTAGGTAATGGATAAGTTGCCATGTTAATGTTATTTAAGGTTTTGTTTTATTGGATTGTTGGATTGTCTGTTATGTTTTTGGCGGAAGTGAAACCTCCCGCTATCTGTTATGCATTCCCCGTCAGCATCTTGTGGCTGAAGCGGAGGATGATGAATTCCGCCGGCCTTACCACGGCCATGCCAATTTCAACGATCATTCTGCCTTCAAGGATGTCGAGCTCGGTCATGGTTTCGCCGAGACCTACACGAACAAAGAATGCATCTTCGGGTTTGGCGCCTTGTAGCGCTCCGGCCCGCCATTGGAGTATCAGGAAGTTCTCGATCATTGCTCTGACTTTCACCCATGTGTTTGCATCGTTGGGTTCGAACACAAATGGCTCAGAAGCTTTCTTTGTGCTTTGCTCAACCATGATAAAGAACCTGCGTACCGGCACATAACGCCATTCATTGTCATTTCCTGCCAGGGTGCGAGCCCCCCAGACCAAAGTGCCTTTTCCGGCGAAAGCGCGGATAGCATTCACTGATTTTCCGGTGGTGTGTACGTTCAGGCTTTCCTGATCGCGGCTATCAATTTTCACAGCCGGGCCAATTACCGAATTCAGGCTGATATTGGCCGGCGCTTTCCAGACACCACGGGTACGGTCAATGGTGGCATACACACCGGCGATGGCGGCAGATGGCGGCAAGGTTCGCATATATTCAGTAACCTTGTCGTTGACACCATGAAAGAAAGTATGCGAAGCAAATATGGCCTTTTCTGCCTGGTCCTCATAAAACAGTGCAGCAGAAAGCAAGCCCTGATAAGCTTGAAGGATCACATCAACAGTAGCGCTCAGTGCATCAATGATTGCGATGCGGCCGGTGTTATCATTGCTAAAAGGTGTACCATCGGCTGCTATGGCAGCATAAGTGTCGCCGCCAAACCATTCAGTTTCGAGAAATTCATAAAGAGCTTCAAGAGCAGCAGCATCGCGGTTGGCATGTGAGTTAGCCAGGGTTGCAGGATTTTTTTCAATGGACACAAGATGTTTTATGGCATCGGTAAGCGCTGCATTGATTTTCAACGCTTGAACATCTTTATGAAAATTTGAACCGGCATCTGCTGCAATGTCCGACTTTTCAAAACTTCCGACCAGGCCGGCAAGCAGGTTCAGATAAGCCGTGATGCTCACAATCGGTGACTGATCGGCAGCAATTGCTGATCTGTAAGACACTAACTGTTCACGTATGTATTCAACTCCACGAGCCCGCAGTTCATTCAGATCAATTTGAGGCTCGGTTATGTCAGTGACCGCATCGCTGTCTTCACGGGTCTCAGCTAGTTTTTCAAGCAGTGCGTTTTCATTAGTATTATTTGAAAATTCAGTCAGATCAACGATTTCAGTATCCAGGTCTGCTACATCAAAAAACTGCAATTGCCTGAGGCCTACCTTATGATTGTATGAACTGATGACCCAGGGATAATAGGCTGCTCCGTAATTCAGGGAATTGATGCCGATGGAATCACGGAAATCTGAAACCGGTTGGCTAACCACATCTTCGGCCAGATGGCCCTGCATGACATCAAGGATCGCAAAACGGTCCTGAAGATCGGCACATTGTTTAAGTGCGAGCTTTTGCAATTCAGCAAACTGTGCTAAATCCGGCTCATCATCGCCATCCAGCAAACCAACCGCATCAGGCGAGAGCAACAAGGTTGGTTCATCATACTTTCGCAGTGTATCAAATCCAGCTTTCAGCGCAGCAAATTCAATGTTGTCTTCGTACGAACCAACGCTGACGATATAACAGTTTCCACCTCCATTGTCATAAAACTGGCGCATGGATTCATAAAGGAAGAAGTGCTTGGAGGGTGTGATCGAAACAATGGCGTTTCTTTTCGTTTCATCGGTAACAATCCGGAAACTTTCGGGTGTATAAGCCGTCCCGAACAATGATTCGAACTCCACGAGCGATTTTATTTTCACGGGCAGGTCTGTAAGGTCTTTGCCATTTGGGTCTTCGGCTTTTCCGGTATATCCAACAAAGGCGGGAATGGCCGTTTCGACCTGCGCAACCGATGGCGGAAACAGCGCGATTTCCTCCACATAAACACCTGGGGTTTTGTATGACATAATCGTTAGGTATTGAATTAATTTACTATGAAACTACCATTTTATGGCTGAACCTGAGGATGATGAACTCTGCCGGCCTTACTACTGCAAGCCCGATCTCAACGATCATGCGGCCTTCGAGGATGTCGAGGGCGGTCATGGTTTCACCTAAACCTACGCGCACAAAGAATGCCTCCTCTGGTTTTGCACCTTGCAGCGCACCTGCCCTCCATTGCAGGATCAGGAAGTTTTCAATCATAGCCCTCACTTTCACCCATGTATTTGCATCGTTGGGTTCGAACACAAAGGGTTCGGTGGCTTTTTTCACGCTTTCCTCAACCATATTATAGAACCTGCGCACACTGATGTACCGCCATTCGTTGTCATTGCCAGCCAGGGTGCGGGCGCCCCAAACCAATATGCCTTTGCCTGTGAACCTGCGAATGGCGTTGATTGATTTTCCTGTCGCTGTTACATTCATATCTTTCTGATCCTCATCGTCGAGTTTGACACTGAGTTCCTTTACAAAGTTCAGACTGATGTTTGCAGGCGCTTTCCAAACCCCACGTGTGCTGTCAACCGTTGCATAAACCCCTGCTAATGCAGAAGCCGGGGGCAGAATTACCCTCAGCATATCCATCTGCTTTTTGATAGCGGCATACAACTGACTGTTCATGTGGTACAATGATTCCTGCGGGTCTTCCACATCGGCCTGACCAGGTTCGGGGTATTTACGAAGCACCTCCACGTCGGCAAGTTCATCCACACCGCCGGTGATCACAATTTGACTTTCATCGGTGAAGTAGGGCAAAGTTGTTATAAGCCAGGGGAAATAAGCCGCTCCATAGGTAAGATTATTGTTGCCGATACCTGTGCGGAAATCATCAGCCAGGGCTCCGGCCCCCATATCATAATACATGTCAATTTTGCCTGCCTTAAAATCACTCAACCTTTGAGCATCGGAAAGATCCAGGTATAAATCGGCGATCACAACCCTGTCCATTAACTCAGCAGCCTGGGTTAAGGCCCTGGTGTAGAGCGAGTAGAAATCAGTGCGGGAAAGGGATACTGCATCAGTGAAAATGATCATGGTCGGTTCATCTTCTTTCCTGAGCGCCGCCAATGCATCTTCCATCTGGTCTGGTTCGTTAAAGACAGCATCATCGTAACTTCCGCAGGAAATGATGTAACACGGCCCGCCACCATTGGCAAAATACATCTGCAGGCAATAATGCAGCCTGAACTGCAGGCTGTCGAAAGGATCGCGCAGGCTGCCATCCATTACAAATTCACCTTGCGTATTTTTCATTATCCTGATGCCGTTGGTGGGATCGTTATCATTGGTAAAGGCTGTTTGCCTGGGCATTCCAAATACCTGTTCAAAATCAGCGAGTGACCTGATGCGCCTGGGCTTGTTTAAGAGCGACAATCCGTTATAACTGTCATTTTCAGTGAACCCGATAAAAGCAGGAATTGCCGTTTCAACCTGGGCTACGGATGGAGGCAGTTTGGAGATTTCTTCAACATACACTCCTGGGGTTTTGTAGGTTGTTGCCATTGTAATTATTGTTTAAATTAATTTATATGAATTTCTGAGTAATATTTGTTTTCAGCTGGTTTGCTTAACGCCTCTGTTTTAACAGGGGCATATCCGGGATTGGGTAAATCTTCAATATCTGCACCGTCTTTATCTTTAACGGTTACATTGGTGATTACTCCATACCTGGTTAAAGGAAGCGGTTTTTCAGTAACTGAATTTGCATTGAACACTTTGCCAACATAGCGCCAGTAAGTACGCCGGTTGCGGAAGCGAAGTTCATATTCCGGGGATCGAAGGAATCCGTTACCATCAATCATACTGTAATCCGGGCTATCGCTATGCAGGGTCAGGTTTATAATGCCAAACGGATTTGATCGCTGCTGGAAAAGGTAGAAGGCAATATCGTCGTCATAAATTGGATCAGCAGACTCAAAATGAATTGTGTAAAAACCATCGGGGAATCCACGCATATCAACCTGTACTGTACGATACTCTCCTGCAAGAATATTTATTTCGGGAGTGATTGTGACGCCCGCTGCTGTTTTTACCGTAATTGAAGGGGTAACATCGGTTTCACTTACTTTGTAAAGAAGCATTCCGCGAACCACACTATGCTGGTCGTTTATATTGACATAAGCTAACGGAACATTATCTGCAAGCGTTTCAATCATCCAATCAACTGAATTTGTAACAGGATTGGTGGTCTTATTAAGGGCTGTGAACAACGTAGTAAGATTATCAGGATGGTTTCCAAGCATATCACCTGGATAATACTCGGTATCTGCTTCATACACCGGCGGATTTGAAGAAATTGATGGAAAACTCCTGGAAGAACCAGAAGTCAGGTTTCTGAACACATACATTTTGCCAGAATTTCCAATAAATGGCAGGGCAGTGTAATTCATAAAACCCATGTCCTTAAGCTGTATCACGAAGGTAAAAACCTGATCATCATCAAAAGGGTTGAACAGACTTAAGGTTGGCGGGTTCTGATCATCGCTTTCGGCTCTGACCCCGATAATGATGCCCTGTGACGTTGCTTTGAAAACGCAATTATGCGCGTTTAAAGTTTTTTGGCATTCGGGTGAAGGGTAAATATCAAAAAAATCACGCACATCATATTGCAGCATTGTCAGCGCTTTGTCTTCATCAGTCATTGAGTCAAAAACCGTTTCTCCTTTGTTCAGGAAGAAGTGATGAAGTATTTTCACCTCGAATAGTTTATTGTATGTGATTGTCACTGCCATTTAATGAATGTTTGTTCAATTCAGCTTTAATTTTAGATTCCTGATTCCTCAATTCTTACCTGCCTGATTATTCCACGGGTTTCGGTTGTGCTGTCGCGCTCAAGCTGCAGTATCCTTACTTTATAACATGCAAATGGTTGCTGTTTTCCACCCAGGGTGCTCCAGAGGAAATTTACCTGTTCAAGACTCAACGATTGAAGATCAACGATAATGCGGAAATTATCAGGCAAGCCCTCTACCTGTGTCATACTATTCTGTTTGGTGAAAATGTTTTTACCCTGAAAGAAGGTTATAGCAAACGATAGGTAGATCAATGCATTCTCGTAATTAGTCATACATGAAGAAACCAGTAGCGATAAGTTGAGATTTACCGGTGGGTTACCGTATTTCACAAGATCATTGTTAACAATAGTATGCCCGGGATTATTTTTCATGGTCGGCTCTTCCGACAGGTTCACAAGAGAAAGGAGAAGATTATTGGTCGTATCAAGATCATCCTCGCTGAGGCGGGCAACATTCTGCAAAGCAACAACAGGAGAAGTGATCCCATCGCCGGCTTTTTTTACCTGGTCAATGAATACATTCATTTGTTCAGCAAGGAATTTTAAAACAGGATGAACCATTCTTTTCTAATTATTTACACTCACGAACTTAATCGTATCTCAACAAAGTCCAGTCAAAATAGCCTGATAAATAAACAATTTGAATCTCGTGGAGCCGAAGCTAAATGGGGTGTAGTGGAATGAGTTTGTTTGGGTTACTCAGGCCGGCTTAATGCAGGATCAAAGCTACAACATCTAAGAAGCCATGTCAAGCATTTAAGCTGTCTAAATCGTAAATTAACAAAAGATTAACAGATAGGTTGTTTAGCTGAAATAGAGCCAAACACTTAAGAACAATTCTTTTGCATTCTTTTAGGTGAAGATCATTCTAATTGACAACACAGACGATAAACACTCAATTCAATAATTAGCGTTGTCATGTTATTTGATTAACAATTAAGACTACCTTTGCAGGCAAATTTCCTAAATACTTTTATGCTTAATTTTCAAGAACTTGGGTTGAAACCGGACCTTATAAAAGCGGTTGAAGCCCTCGGGTTCAAAGAACCCATGCCTGTACAGGCAGCCGTAATCCCATTTTTACTGACCCAAGCCCGCGACGTTGTCGGTCTTGCACAAACCGGAACAGGCAAAACTGCCGCATTCGGTTTACCCTTGCTGCAATATCTGGATTTGAGCCTGCGCCATACGCAAGCCCTAATCCTTTGCCCCACCCGTGAGCTTTGCATGCAAATTACCCGTGACCTGCAAAGCTTTGCAGCATTTATGCCAGGTGTGAACATTGTCCCGATATACGGAGGCGCCAGTTTTGATGTGCAACTTAAACAGTTGGCGGCAAAACCTCAAATCATTGTAGCTACCCCGGGCAGGCTCAACGATATGATCCGTCGTAAAAAAGTGGATTTCAGTAAGGTTTCCTGGGTAGTGCTCGACGAAGCCGATGAAATGCTCGATATGGGTTTCCAGGAAGAAGTAGATACCATCCTTGAGTCCACACCGAAAGATAAGCATACACTGCTTTTTTCGGCTACAATGCCCGAAGAAGTGGAACGCATCCTGACCAAATACATGCAGAAGCCGGTTATTAAAACTGTGGGACAGCGTAATTCAGGAACCAGCAATGTAAAACACATGTATTACATGGTTCAGGCCAAAGATCGCTACCAGGCGTTGAAACGCATTGCCGATTTCAACCCCCGCATGTATGCGCTCATTTTTTGCCGGACCCGTGCTGAGACCCAGGAAATAGCCGACTCACTCATACGCGACGGTTACAATGCCGATTCGCTTCATGGTGATCTGAGCCAGGCGCAACGCGACCATGTAATGAAACGCTTCCGTAATCGGACCCTGCAAATGATGGTTGCCACCGATGTTGCAGCCCGTGGCCTGGATGTAAATGATCTTACCCATGTGATCAACTATAACCTGCCCGATGAAGCCGATACCTATATTCACAGGAGCGGCAGAACAGGAAGGGCCGATAAAACCGGCATCTGCGTCTCAATCATCCACATGAAAGAGAAATTCAAGATCAAGATGATTGAGAAAAAGGTTGGCCGTGAATTTGCCAAAGCCAAGATTCCAACCGGCGTGCAGGTTTGCGAGAAACAACTTTTCCATCATATTGACAATATGGAAAACGTGGAGGTGAATCGCGAAGAAATTGAATCTTTCTTACCTGTTATCTATCGCAAGCTCGAGTGGATGGATCGCGAAGAGATCATCAAAAGATTTGTTTCACTGGAATTCAACCGCTTCCTTGATTATTACCGCGATGCTCGTGATTTGAATGTTGAAGAAAGCCGGGATTCGCGTGGTGAAGTATCACGTTTTCAGCGCATGTTTTTTAG
Organism: Bacteroidales bacterium; assembly: GCA_014860575.1. Lineage (NCBI taxonomy): Bacteria > Pseudomonadati > Bacteroidota > Bacteroidia > Bacteroidales > Bacteroidales bacterium. Next base: position 13,442 of record JACZJK010000035.1, on the reverse strand, counting down.
TGTGGGTCGTAAAGATAAAATGGCAGCACAGCAGATCATCGGCCTGATCAACGAGGTAACCCGTTCGCGTGATGTGAGGATAGGCCGCATTGACATCATGCATGCTTTTTCATTTGTGGATGTTGACAGCAATTCCGTAGAACTTCTCAAGCGCTCATTCGCCAATGAAAGTCAGAACCCGATGCGGGTGAGGATTGAACTTGCCAGCGACAGGGATGGCGCCGCACCTCAAACAAAAAGAAAAAAGCCATCGTTCGGTGGAAACAGGGACGATTTCTCGGGTGATAAATTTCAGAGAAAAGAGTTTTTCTCTGAGTCAAGGGGAAAAAGATCAGCGGGTAAAGACAAGAAGTCGAAATTCAAACGGAGATAAGTTAATATCTGATAGATTAAAGGGACGCAAACCCCGACCAAAAAAGGGGATGGCGTCCCTTATTCTTTTTTTTACTCCTGTGCTGAAATGAACCTTTCCGCTTCAATTGCAGCCATGCATCCGGTTCCGGCAGCAGTCACAGCCTGGCGGTAAATATGATCCTGCACATCTCCGGCAGCAAAAACACCGGGAATCTTTGTGGAGGTAGTTCCGGGAATGGTTTTCAGGTAGCCATTCACATCCATTTCGAGCTGGCCCTGGAAAATGGCAGAATTAGGGGTATGACCAATGGCAATGAACAAACCGTCAATTTCAAGTTGTTTGTGCGATCCATCCTGAGAGTTCTCAAGCAATACACCCGTCACAACCTTGCCATCGCCCAACACTTCTTTTACATGATGGTTCCAAACAGGTTCAATGTTGGCTGTCTTAAAAACCCTTTCCTGCATAGCTTTCGATGCTCTTAATTCATCGCGGCGATGGATAAGGTAGACTTTCTTACAAAGTTTTGCAAGGTAAGTGGCTTCTTCTGCGGCTGTATCACCTCCACCAACAACGGCAACCACCTGGCCACGGAAAAAATACCCGTCGCAGGTAGCACATGCCGAAACACCAAAGCCATTGTATTTCTTTTCTGATTCAATTCCTAACCAGCGGGCTGTTGCACCGGTTGCTATAATAATGGTTTCGGCTTCAATAATTTTACCGTCGTCTGCTTTGGCAATGAAGGGGCGTTTTGACAAATCCACTTCGGTGATGATGCCCCAGCGGGTATCAGTGCCAAAACGTTCAGCTTGTTTCTTGAAGTCTTCCATCATTTCAGGGCCGGTTTTTCCATCGGGATACCCGGGATAATTTTCAACTTCGGTAGTAATGGTTAATTGTCCGCCGGGTTGCAAGCCCTGGTACATGACAGGTTTAAGTTCGGCACGTGCAGCATAAATGGCAGCCGTGTAACCGGCCGGGCCTGAACCAATGATCAGGCATTTTACTTGTTCAGTCTGGTTTTGCATCTTGTGGTTATTTAATATTTTATGACATGGGTGGCTATCAGAAATAATGCCAACAGGAGAAATCCCATTTGTGGCTGCAAAAATAGTAAAATTGGCTGACAGGAAGGCAGGGGAAATAGGAGGCAGGAGGCAGTGGCAGTTGGCTTGGGAGTGATGAAGTTGTGATTAGTTAATAGATTAATGTAATTGGAGTAATGGAGTAATGGAGTGATGGAGTTGTGTTTAGTTAATTGGTCAATTGGTTAATTGGATAATTCAGTAATTGCTAATTATTTGTTCTTTGATCATTGGATTTTGAGCATTGAATTTTAGACTCTGAACTGGGCCAGGATGCAGGACGGAAGAAAGGATTTAATTTATGGGGTTGGTTTCCTGGATTAGCTTAATTCCTAGATCCCAGATCTTTTCCTTATTTTCTGGTAAAACAGCGTAGCGGGGAACCATTGTCATGTGCCGAAGCTGTTGGATAGTGGTCTTACCAGTCCATTTCATTTCAAGATCGGGCTTTCCCATGATTTCAGTTTGAATATTGAGTAGTTTGCCTGTCAGATTGCTGAACTTTTCAGAAGTGCAAATCTCGTAGTAACATTCTGCCATATCCTTTTGTGGCCGGGCAGTGAGGTTCATTAAACGGGCCATGGTTCGCCAATAAAATGTCTTAAATCCACGAAGCTTTTCGTTGCTGATCTTTATGGCCGGAATAAGTACAGAGTTAAGATTTATTCCATCGGGCTCATACTCTTCAGCCTGCTTAAATGAGAGCATCAAAAAAGCCATTTTGGAATCGCCGTACATTTTGTAAGCGTTGTACTTTCTTTCGTTTTTATGTTCTCCACGCAGATTATCCCAATCAATGCTACGTTTGGGGTCGAAAAAGTATTTGATGTTTGTAGTGCTTGCGTTCAGAACCCTGGGATTTTCAGATTTTGCCAGCAGCGGCCTTAAAAGTTTTGTAAGTAAAAACGGCCCGAAAGCATTGGTGGCAAAAGACATTTCAATGTTTTCCTGACTATGCTGATAGTGCTTTTCACCATAGTTGAAGTATCCGGCATTATTGATCAGAATATCCAGTTTGCTGTATTTACTTTTGAATTCTTCGCAAAAATCCCGGATTGATTCAAACGAGGAAACATCCAGCTGCATCAGATCAACTTTATTGTTCCCGCTTGCCGCGATAATACTTTCCCGTGTTTTCGCTGACGTAGCAAGGTTACGACAAGCCATCACCACTGTATGACCCTGTTGCGCAAATCTTATTGCAGCTGCTTTTCCTATTCCTGAATTTGACCCTGTAATAATTATAGTTTTACTCATGCTTATTCATGTTATTTCTTGTCAACAAAAATATTGAGCTGGAGGGAAACAGCTCAACACAACTACAATATATGACGGAAAAAGCCTGTTGAAATCCCGTTTCTGACATACGAATGATTTCCCTTACAAAATCATCGCTATGCAAGTGAGGTTAATTTCTCCCGGTTAAATTATGATTACGTGCCTGATGATGCTTTTTTCATTTGTAGCGTTTGTTGCAACTCTTTCCCTATGGCTTTGAATGTGTCTTTGTGGTCTTCATACGGTAATTTTGAAATCTGCCTGAACCGTTGTTTAGCTCTTTTTCTAAGTTCACCATCAGGAAAAAACTGTCCCAGGACATTAAGCGAACCGAGCAATTCAATAAGAAGCCTCATTTTCAGATCAGGTTTACGGCCATAAATCAACACCCTGTCCATGATGGTTAATATAGGCTTTAGTCTATCGGAACGGTTCACACGATAACGTTTGCCCCATGTAATGCCAAGCCATTCAACAGGCCAACTGCTTATTTGACGTGTATTTTCGAGATAATTGAGTTGATTACGGTAAATTTTCCCAGCCTTTGTACTAAGCCCATTCATCAGCCATGAAAATTTCTTTCCATTTAAACCGGATAGTTTCGAAAGCAAATCATCAAGCACAGGGTCGCCGGTTTCATGAGGCGTTGCTTCAATTCTGCCGGTGACAATATTTAATTTCCCCAGCAAAACCATGTCAAACATCGCAGCAGCAATCAACGCATATTCTATCACGCTGTTTTTTCTTACCCATCCCTTTTCGGGATGGATGCATAATAAAATGAGAAGGTCCTTGATCTTAAGATTTTCCATCACGATGCAGCATTATCATCTGTTTCATCCGATTCGCCTGGTGCAGGGCCTTTGAGACGGCCTGCTTCCTTTAGCGCGCGATGCAGTATCCACTCGATCTGTCCGTTGGTGCTACGGAACTCATCGGCAGCCCATTTCTCAAGCTTTTCCATGGTTTTCTGGTTAAGTCTTAAAACAAATGCTTTCTTTTTTGTCATTCAAATCTCCTATTGGTGCAAGGTCCCGGTGTTTATAACCGGACTGGCATCTTTATCTGAACACAACACCACCATAAGGTTACTTACCATGGCAGCCTTTTTATCTTCGTCAAGTTCAATAATCTGCTTTCGTGAAAGTTGCTCAAGGGCCATTTCAACCATACTCACAGCGCCTTCAACGATTTTCTGTCGGGCGGCAACAATGGCTGAAGCCTGCTGGCGGCGTAGCATTGCACTTGCAATTTCCGAAGCATAAGCCAAATACGCAATACGCGCTTCCATTACATGGATGCCTGCAATTTCAAGGCGTTCTCGCAATTCATCCTCCAATTGCTGGTTTACCTCTTCACCTCCGGCGCGCAAAGAAATTTCAGCTTGTTCATCATCAAAATTATCGTAAGGATATGCTCCTGCCAGTTTCCGGATTGCGGCTTCGCTCTGTATATCCACGAAACGGATATAATCATCTACTTCGAAGGCAGCTTTAAAAGTGTTTTCAACCCTCCAAACCAGCACGATGCCAATCATGATAGGATTACCAATTTTGTCGTTTACCTTAATGGGATCACTGTTAAGATTTCGGGCCCGTAGCGAGATTTTTTTACGGTTATAAAATGGGTTGATCCAGTAAAAACCGTTTTTCTTTAAAGTCCCGCTGTACTTACCGAATAATACAAGTACGCATGATTCATTCGGATTGACGATTTGCAGGCCAATCCAACTAAAAAGGTCAGGGATAAGCAGTAACAACCACCAGAAATTCATGGTTGCAAAAGCAAGCCAAACCGGGCCGATGAGCAGAATAAGTGAAACAACCACTCCAAGGAATCCCAACACAGACGATGAGTTTTTTTCTTTTTCCATAACTGTATTATTTTGATATCATTTTGATATCGCAAAAGTAATTTAAAAATATACGTTTGCAACAATTTGAAGAAAAAAAATCTGCAGCAGTAATTATTTAATAATCTTGCTGTTTCAAACTCCCGTCATTAGAAGTATTGAACTTACAAAAATCTGGCTATTGGCTTGCTAAGCATGCAGCAAAGGAATCTTTGCAATAAATTCGTGTTGTGATTGCTCAAATACCGGTGCTTTGTCGCAAATGAGCGAATAACGGCTGGAAATATTATTCAACCCAATACCGGTGCTGGCAATATGTTTTTCGCGAACCTGCAGGTTGTTTACAACGTTGAGGTAACCGTTATCATCAATGAATAAACGGATGGTCAGCGGAGATTTGGTCGAAAAAACGTTGTGCTTGATGGCGTTCTCAATCAACAATTGCAGCGATAATGGAAGAATGAGGCGGTTTTCCTTTTCTTCATCAAATTCTATCTTGATGATCACTTTGCCTTGGAAGCGCGTATCAATTAAAAAAACGTAAGCCCGCAGAAAATCCATTTCCGTTTTTACCGGAACCAGGTTTTCATCACGGTTCTCAAGCACATAACGATACACCTTGGCCAGCCGCTCGGTGAAGGTTTCGGCAAGGTTTGGTTCGAGTTTGATCAATGAAATCAACACATTCAGACTATTAAACAAAAAGTGGGGATTCACCTGCTGTTTGAGCACATCAAACTGCGATTGCAGGTTCTCTTTTTGCAATCGCAACAGTTGTGTGTTGGCTTCAGTGAGTTCGGCAGTGCGTTGGTCAACGGCCTTCTCAAGATTCATGTTGAGTGTTTCGAGTTCTTCCTTGGCATAGCGAAGGTCTTCTTCCACTCGTTTGAGCTCGCTAATTTCTACTATGATCCCACGAAAGCCTGTTACCTTACCATCGCGTATGATCGGACTGCTATAAATAATCACCGGACAATGCCTGCCATCAGCACAAATAGCAGTGTATTCGTTAAAAAGTTTTCCTTTCCCTTGCAGCTTGTCTCTCAGATTGCTGACCATCCTTTCTTTATCTTCAGGAATAAAAAATTGTAATGCGGATACTTTGCCATCGGGTTTTCGAACGCCTTCGCCAAAGAGTTCAACTCCGGCGCGGTTCACAAAAACAATGTTGCCTGCAAGATCAAGTTCGTAAATGGTTTGAGGGAGAAAATCAGTCAGTTCATGGAATCGTATCTCGCTTTCATGATAAGCTTTTTCAGTTTCCATTTTTTCATTGATGTCAATGATCACACCGTCAATCCAAAGCAGTTTTTCGTCTTTGTCGAAAATACCTCTACCATTTTCCTGAACCCAAACCGTTTTGCCACTTGCATGTGTGATCCGATAGATAACCTCAAATGGCATTTTCATTGAAATGCCATTGTTAACCTGCCTGACAACATCCTCGCGATCGTCAGGATGGATGATATCCATATAGCTCATCTTTGAATTGCCAATGATATCACTTGCCGGATAACCGGAAATTTTCTCAATCTGATGGCTGATGAACTGCATACTCCAGTTTGCATCGTTGTTGCAGCGATAGGTGACCCCTAGCTGGTTTGAAATAATGCTGTGCAGCTGTTCCCGGCTTTGAGCCAATGCCGTTTCTGCTTCCTTTCGTTCAAAAATTTCGCGTGCGAGTTGTTTGTTCAGTTCTTTTTCCTGCCTGATGAGTTCTTCCGTATGTGCATTTTTCTGCTGGGCGAGGCTGAGCTCAATTTCTGCATCAAGGTTTCGGCGTGATTCGTTCATTTGTTTAATGATCAAGCGCTTGAGCGAATGTTGAAGATAGATGCACAGAAACCCGATAAACAGTAGATAAGAGGACTTAAAAATGTGACTGGATGGTGAGAGCGAGAGGCTGACCTGAAAGGCATCAGGATTGCCAAAATAATGGTAAAAATAAACGATGTTGAAACTAAAAATCGAGAAGAGTGTAATGAATACAAGTAAGCGCTGATCGAGCCGGAAGGTGTAAAGCAGGATCATCACCGGGTAAAGGAATGTTGTGGCTGCGGCAGTTACGGCAATCTGGTCGAAGGAGTTCGCAAGATAAAAAAGGTGGAACGCTATAATTCCTGTATCAATCGCCGCCCCGCCATAACGGCTCCACGCGGGGTCGTAATTACGCTTGAGCCCTGCAGCAATAAGAATATTACACAGCGCATAAAAACCTATGAGCAGGATGGCATGTAACGACTCGGACTTGTAACCGGTGAAATACTGCATGGCGAGCAGCAAAACCAGCAGGGCAATAAAAACCCATCTGAAATGAACCATTAGCTTCGAACCGCGAATACGCTCTTCAAGAACAATTTCCAAAGGAATTTCGCTGGCTTTTACCATAGTGGCTGAGAGTTATGTTAGAGATGGTTAAAATCGGCTGTAAAAATAGGGAAAAAAGCAGCTATCGGCCAAGCTTGGTTTTTACCACTAAGCTCACTTAGAACTGATTTACGAACAAGGATTACCTCCGGTGAGATCGCTTCGCTAAGTTAACGATTTTAGATTTTCGAAGTTAGGAGGGCACTTCATAGATCGCTATTCGTTAATCCTTGTTCTCAAATCAATTTATCTTAGATTTTCTTATTCTCTATAAATCAAATCCTTGCGTCTTCGTGTCTTGGCGGTGTGAATTATTAAGGCTAAGTGAACTCAGTGCCTTAGTGGTGCAGACTGATCAGGCCCCGTCTCAATCCCCGAAACAAATCCCTACTCCCCTTGCAGTTTTCATCAGGGCGTTATCGGGTGTAACCAGGTTAGGCTGAACGATAGCCTCTTTCAGGGTAACACTTGTGATATAAGGATGCTGGTAAGAAACCATTTTGCCGAATTCAGCATTTTTAACCATTTCAAAGGCTTTCACCCCAAACTGTGTTGCCAGCACGCGGTCGTAGGCAATAGGTATCCCGCCCCTTTGCAGATGGCCCAAAACTGTAGCACGCATTTCATGCACGCATCCGGCTGTTTTCAAGTCTTCCAATAGCTTGAACGCGACACCGCCTAGTTTAAAGTTGCGGTATCCTACCTCGTCTGACTTGCTCCCTACCACATCGCCTCCAACCGGATGAGCGCCTTCGGAGATAACGATGTTCACAAATCCACGTCCCCGTACAAAGCGGGAATTCACTTTATCGAGAACCTTTTGTGTATCGTAAGGAATTTCAGGGATCAGACAGATTTCCGCACCACCTGCTACGGCAGCATTCAGTGCGATCCAACCTGCATCGCGGCCCATCACCTCCATGATAAACACACGGTTGTGACTGGCAGCGGTGGTCACCAGTTTATCAACGGCCTCGGTTGCAATCTGGATTGCGGTTTGAAAACCAAACGTGGAATCGGTTGCCGAGAGGTCATTGTCAATGGTTTTGGGAACCCCGATGATATTGAGCCCTTTTTCGTGCAAGGCCTGGGAAATGCGCTGCGAACCGTCGCCGCCGATATTGATTACGGCATCAATGCCAAGATACTGTATTTTGCGGATCATTTCATCGCTGCGGTCCACTGTGATCCAGCTACCATCGTTTTGTTTCACAGGCCAGGCAAACGGGCCTCCCTTGTTGGTGGTTTGCAGTATTGTGCCGCCCTGATAGTGGATGCCTGAAACGGCTTTTTCGTCCAGCACCATGATCTCGGTTGGTTCGCGCAAAATACCGTTAAACGCTTCGATACTGCCTAAGACTTCCCAATCTTTCTCTTGTGAGGCGCGCTTTACAACGGCCCTTATCACAGCATTTAATCCGGGGCAGTCACCGCCGCCGGTTACTATAAGTACTCTTTTCATTTAGTTTTCAGTTTGATGATCCTTCCGCCAACTCAAATTGCCGGAAAGGGTGCAAAGGTAAGAATCTGCCAGAAATTCTTAAGCATCAAGCCATGCCTTGAAGCGGGTGACCTTATCTATGCTCACGAAAATTTCGTCGGGATAGGCTGGGGTCAGATCAATCTTAAGCCTGCTTTTGGGGTAAACATGCACATTACGGATGGCTTTCAGCCTGATGAGGAATTGCCGGTTGATGCGGAAAAATTCCGTGGGATTGAGTTGCTCGGCCAATTGCTCGAGGCTTAAATCAATAGGATAATGCAGGTTCTCATTTGTTACCAAAAAGGTAATGCCCTGGCTTGAGTAAAAGTAAGCCACCTGCTCAATGCCCACCGATTTAATCTTTTCTCCAACCGTGATGCTGAACCTGGCTTTGTATACCGGATCCCGCTTTGAAATAAGATCAACCAGTGATTGCATATCAATAGCAGTGTTTCCGGGAGCCTGCCACTCTTTGTATTTATCAATGGCCTTATAAAGTTCTTCGGGCAAGATTGGTTTGAGCAGATAATCAATGCTCTTCATTTTAAATGCTTTGATGGCATACTCATCGTAAGCGGTGGTGAAAATGATGGGGGCACTGACTTTTACCTTTTCAAAAATGGCAAAACTCAATCCGTCATCAAGATGGATATCAAGAAAAATCAAATCGGGATCGCCATTGGCGGTAAACCAGTTAATGGAATCTTCAACCGATTCGAGTTTTGCAAGCACCTCAACGGAAGGATCATATTTGGTGATCATTTTTTCCAGGTGATTGGCTGCAAGTTTTTCGTCTTCAATGATTACGACTTTCATAGCGGTAGTTTTATATTTATTTAATCGTGAGATGTTTATGTTCAAGGATTCAAAATTCAAGATTCAAAATTCAAGATTCTGGGTTCTCGGTTCATAATTCAGATGTTCTATTGTTCTATTGTTTGTTCAAGAGGTTGGTTGCTGGTTGCTGGTTGCTGGTTTTTTTGCCTACTGTTTAATTGCTTACTGCTTACTTGTTTATTTCTCGTTTTTGTAAAATTTAAGTTACTTGTGGACTGCTGCTGCCGCTGCCTACTGCCGCTCTTGAGGATTCATAATTCAAATGTTCTATTGTTCTATTGTTCTATAGTTGGTTTAAGGTTCAAATTTATAAAAGTGGAATACGGGCGATAAATCGCTCTTGGTCTATTCCAAAAAAAGTCGGGCGGTCGGTTAAAAAGCTGTAGCGGTTCGCAATATTGATCAGGCCGAGGCCGGTTGATTCCATGTTTTTTTCGCGTTTCTGGTAATTGTTGATCACATTCAGATAATTTTCATCATCCACAAAGATATCAATATTTAATGGTGAGCGATTGGTAAAAGTATTGTGTTTAATAGCATTCTCAATCAGAATCTGCAGCGAAAGCGGTGGAAGTTTCAAATCCAGATTGCCAGCATCCACTCGGTAATTTACTTCCAGTTTATCACCGAAGCGGATACGTAGCAGAAAAATGTAAGATTTCAGGAAATCAAGCTCGGTTCTCAACTGAACGAGATCATCGGAGCGGTGTTCGAGCACATAGCGGTAAACCTTTGATAGCTGCCCGGTGAATTTCTCGGCCAGTTCAGGTTCAACGCTTATCAGTGAAGTGAGCACATTGAGGCTGTTGAAAAGAAAATGTGGATTTACCTGGTTTTTAAGCATCTCAAACTGCGATTGCAAATTTTCTTTCTGAAGTTGCAGCAGTTCATTTTTCTTCAGTTGCAACTCACTGAAATAGCTCTGCATTTGTTCCAAAGTTGTTGAGTAGTTCTTCTCAAGCATTGACAATGACTTTTCAAGGTCGGCTTCAAGTTTTTTTCGTGCAGTAATATCCTGGGCCATAGAGGCAAGCCCAATCACCTTTCCCGTGCTATTTTTCAGCGGAGTGTTGTACCATTCGCAGATGATGGTGCGGCCATCTTTTGTCAGATTTTCATTTACATTAAAAGATCCGCCGGTTTTATTCAGAATATTTTCCCAGACTTTGTTGATGCTCGCATGCTGGTGTTCCGGCACAATGATCTCATAGGCATGACTTCCAATGGCTTCTTCCCGTGTGAACCCAAAGGTTTTTTCGGCAGCCGGGTTCCAATCCACTACTTCGAGATGCTCATTCCATTCAATGAAAGCAAGTGGAGAGTGCTGTATATGGAGGGTGAGCCTTTTGTTGGCTTCCTTCAATGCTTTTTCGGCTTCTGTTTTCGCTTCGCTGCTGTAGAAGGCGTTGGCCGATAAACGGTTGTTCAGCACCGTAACAAGGGTTCCCATAAGCAAGGTACCGCTCATAAAGAAGCTCCATTCCAGCACAGGAACCCAGTCAATGGGTTCGGAAGAAAAAGCGTATAGGATCAGATAATATTGGAAGATGAAAATAATCCCGTGCAATATTTGGTTGCGATAGGGAAAAGGTATAAAAACAAACCAAATGATGAGCATAAAACTGAGGCCGCCCCAGTATGAACTTTCGAGGCCGCCGTGCAGCCATGAAATGAGAGTGCAATAAAATGCACTGATATAGAAGCCGATATAAATGCACCATTTTACAACCTTGTCGCTGTCCGATATGTGTGCAATGGCCAGATTGGTGATAAAAACCATGATGATGCCAAGCCTTACCGCAAATAATAAATTGATGCCATGGAAACCCGAAAGCCAGTCGTGGGTATGAAAAACTGCCACCAGCAGTATTCCTATAATAGTAATCACCAACAGGATACGTTTCAGGTTTTTCTCGCGGTAATGCAAAAAACCATGATCATGATTGAACTGGTTCAATTCCTTTAATGATTGGATTACGGGTTTGCGCATTTCTATTTACCTCAACATATAAATGGATAGTTCAATTCAGATTTGTAGCAAAAGTAAGCCCTGGCTCAGGGATAGGAAAATGATGCTTGGTGAAATACCCTAATCATGGGTTCAATGCCGGAAAACACATTTTGAAAGGACAGTAACAGGAATAAGAAAATGGATCAGGTGCTTTTAATCTGTAATTAAACTGCATCTTTCGATGCAATTTAATTTTCTGATGTAAAAATGAGAGCAAACTTTGAATGAATGTAAACTCTCAAATCATAATAATGAAGTAAACATCAAACAAGACTGATTCCGACACACTCATATACCCCTCATTGTGTTGTCTTTGTGCGAAGAAAAATGATTATTCTTCATCCCGTCTAATACCTTCTCTTCTGCATAAAATAACTGCCCCACAACCGGGCGATTGCGTGATTTCGGGTTGATTGCTTTTGGATAACAATCTGTCAGAAATAAAACATCATCGCCGGAATTCAAGAATCTGCTTTTGTTAAACAATTGCCCAAAATCTGCCCACTTGCCCGTTTACGGGCAATTTAAGGTTTGCTTCGGTAAGGCCAGTAAAATAAGCCGGTTTGGAAGGTGTTGTCTAAAATGTTGCCCGGAACCGGGCATGCAGATATGCAACCCCTTTGACGAATATTCATTGCAACCTCCTGTTATTCAATTGATTATAAGCTTGGCACGATATTAGTAAAAGAAAAAACGATTGATACCAAAATGAAAATAGTTGTGTTAGGCAGTGCAAGAAAGGCCATGAGTGCCATTGAGAAGATCGCGAACGATACATATCACTATGTGAATGATGCTGATGAAGCGCTTGATGCAGTGGAACGCTATTATGCAGAACTCCTGGTCATTGAAAATGAAACAAACCCGGTAAAATTGCTACTCAATGAACTCAGGCAACTACCGCAAACAGTAAAGGTAATAGTACTAAACCCTTCCCGTCACTATTTCATGCTTGCCGATAATACACTCAACACCTCCATACATTATTATATCGTTGAAAAGAAAATTGAAATAAATAACAAGAAAAAATTGAATTACAGGAATAGCTCAGATAAAATATAGCTTTTAATATCAACAGTCTTAAAAACCAGACTTTCATCAACCAGGTTTTTAACAGAGAAAACAAATGAAAAATCTCCAACATTTAATAGTACTGGTCATCATGATCCTTTTTAGCCTGGGGTGCAATAAAAATGAAGAGCCCAGGGTGATGATGCAGCAATATGTTGTATTCAGCGTCAGCCAGATTGATCCCTTATTATTAAAGGACGCCAGCGATATTGAATGTCCGCTTGATGCTGATGGCAACCTGAAAATCCCCACAGTTGCAGAAGTGGTCATAAACGATACTACCTATTATCCTTCCACATATTATTTGAATGACAAGCTTTACACCCAGGCTATTAAACTTGCCCTGCCTGAGGGCTCTGCAACCTCATATAATATCTCATGGTTCGCTTTGCTTGAGTCCATCGGGGGCGATATAATTATGGCAACACCGCTAAGTGGTTCTTATTATGCCGATTACGTAACTTCCGTTGTTGACTTTGATATTAATGTCAGTCCGTTTGAGAAAACCGAAGTGCAGGTTGATGTTTTGTGCTATTTAACTGAAGCCTGCCAGCTATTTGGTTTCAGTAAGCAGGCAAAAGGTCAGTATTCCACAGCCAGATCGAATCCCTATATAACTCCTAAACCTTAGTCCAAACAACCTAAAAATCAAACCATGAACAAATGTAGATTGCTCTGTGCCTGGCTGCTCTAGCCGCAGCCCCTAGCAAAATACAAAAAGCCAGAAACCATCAGGTTAAATTAAAACCAAATTTCCTCCGGTATGAGCCGGAGACCTTCAGAAAAAAAACAGGAGTGGTTTCCTGAACACGAAGGAGGAACAAATAAATCAACAAACCAAAAACAAAGTTTAAAACCAAAAATCAGAAATTATGAAAACAAAAATTTTAACATTGCTGGTGCTTCTCGCAATTGCGGTTGTAAGCTGCCAGAAAGATGAAAAAGAAGCCGTGCCGCAAGATGTAACTTTTGGCATTGAACAAATTGATCCCAGTGGGCTCAAAGGTGACTTTGACTGCCCTGTTGACACACAAGGCAACCTGCTTATTCCAGTAAAAGCAGAAGTAATTGTTGGTGGCGTCACTTACTTTCCTGAAGTT